>DATDAG010000425.1:0-18462 GCA_036525495.1 Anaerolineales bacterium | reverse complement strand
CTCCCCGTTGTCTGAAGCGATGGTCCACACGGCAATGACCGCGTCACCCGCAAATTTGACCACATCCCCACCGTATTGATGGACGATGTCTATGAGTTGTCCGAAATATTCATTAAGGATGTTGGCGATCGTCTCTACACCGGCGGGCCCCGCCTCGGCAAGACGTTCGGTCAGGCCGGTAAAACCGGAGATGTCGGCAAAAAGTACTGCCGCCTGGATGTCCTCCGCCACAGGCGATTCGATCGGTGAAGGGTCTGCGGAGACTCGTTTTTGGATAAGTTTGGGAACATAACTGGCGAGCACCTCCGCCAGTGTGGGGTTGGTCATGTATGAAGCGACTCCATCTCAGAGTTGTGGGTTGGTGTTCATTATGATACCCTATTCCCCTGTTCTATGGGAGGGAAGGTTGATGGATGAGATGTTACATTGTGCATGATCAATCTGCCTGCGAAAATGGCTTAAAATAACACCAGCAAACAACAGGAGAAAATGATGCAACTTACAGAAGACATCCGCAACAAGATCATCCAATTCCAACGAACCGAGATCACCGAATATCACATATACAAAAGACTTGCAAAAAGGATCAAGTCGCCTGAAAACGCGAAGATCCTGGCCCAGATCGCAGAGGACGAAAAACGCCATTATGAAGGCTGGAAAAAATACAGCAATATGGAAGTCCAGCCGCGCTGGTTCAATGTCTGGTTTTATACAGTGGTTAGTCTGGTCTTTGGGTTCACGTTCGGCATCAAATTGATGGAACAGGGAGAGGAATCCGCGCAAGGGAAATATGAGGAAGTGGCAAAAGATATTCCCGAAGCTGCAAAATATCAACAGGAAGAAAATGTCCACGAAGATCAACTCATCGAAATGCTGGATGAGGAAAGATTACAATACGCGGGGTCGGTCGTACTCGGTCTCAACGACGCACTTGTTGAGTTGACCGGCGCGCTCGCTGGGCTGACACTTGCCCTGCAAAACGTCAAACTGATCGCGCTATCGGGTTTGATCACAGGTATCGCCGCATCGCTTTCGATGGCGGCCAGTGAATATCTCTCCACCCGCTCGGAGGAGACCACCAAAGACCCTATCCGTGCCGCAATCTATACAGGCATTGCCTATATCACTACAGTAGCATTGCTGGTACTCCCCTACTTATTGTTTGATGATTACATTCTTGATCTGGTTATTGCGCTTACAACTGGCGTCATCATCATCGCTGTATTCAATTACTATATTTCAGTTGCCAAAGGTGAGTCGTTCAAAGATAGATTCCTGGAGATGGCGGGATTAAGTCTCGGCGTGGCAGTTTTCTCGTTCATTATCGGATACTTCATCCGTCAGTGGCTGGGGATCGAGATTTAGCCCGACATGAAAATCCTTACCGTAGACGTCGGCACAGGCACGCAGGATATTTTTCTTTACGATTCGAATCTCGACATCGAGAACGGATTCAAACTCGTGCTGCCATCACCGACCATGATGGTTCATCGCCGTCTCAAACAGACGCTTCCTTCGCGGACCCCGATCCTGCTGACTGGACATCAAATGGGAGGCGGCCCTTCAGCATGGGCGATCGAAGAATATGCCCGCGCAGGGATTCCCGTGT
Source organism: Anaerolineales bacterium (assembly GCA_036525495.1). Classification (GTDB taxonomy): domain Bacteria; phylum Chloroflexota; class Anaerolineae; order Anaerolineales; family Villigracilaceae; genus Defluviilinea. The sequence continues at coordinate 16,853 of DATDAG010000425.1, read as the reverse complement.
ACATGACACCATCCGCCGCGACAACGTTGAATGATGAACTGGATAAGGTGGAGATGTTGGGAATAAAGATCGTATCTGAAGATGAAGCCAATGGTTTATCGTCCACGATCCAACATCTTGAATTGAAGGATTTTGATTTCGGGTTGATCTCCAAAACCTTCAAAGACTATGGTGTTTCACTCAATGACATATCTGCCATCGCTGTGGCTGTGTTCGATCACGGCAATGCGCCTTCAGGAATATCAGACAGGCAATTCCGTTTTGATTATTTGGATGAACGCATTCGTGCATACAATTCTCTTTCCTCTTTCGCCTTTCTTTCCAATGAGGTTCCCCAAATTATGACGCGCCTGCAATCCGTCGTGGACTCGGCAGGACAGTTGCCCTGCCCACTGGTGGTGATGGACACGGCTCCTGCAGCGGTGTTGGGTGCAAATTTGGATACGCAAGTGGCTGCTCGTAAACAGAAGATCGTTTGCAACATAGGGAATTTCCACACGATAGCCTTTCGTTTGGGCGAGAAGGGAATTGAAGGGGTCTTCGAACATCACACAGGCGAGGTAGATCTGCTGAAACTTGAAAGTTTGATTCGCAAGTTGGCAGATGGGTCACTGAAACATCAAGACGTGTTCGATGACATGGGTCACGGCGCGTTAATGTATACAAATGATATCTTTGAATTCGGGAAAAATGAGTTCGATGTGGTGGTAACGGGACCGAGAAGATCCATGTTTAGTAGGGGCGGATCGCGATCTGCCCCTACATTGCGCCCATATTTCGCCGTCCCATTTGGTGACATGATGATCGCGGGCTGTTTCGGCATGTTGGAGGCGATGGGGGATGTTTTGCCTAATCTAAAAGATGAAATTGATGCATCACTGCAAGGCGGACGAAGCGTCGCGCCGTGGGATAAATAACAAAATTTGTAGGGGCGGGGTCATCCCGCCCTGGGCGACGGGACGTCGCCCCTACAGGAGATTAATATAAATGTGCGGAATTTTCGGATACGTTACAGATAAAGAAACAGAACTCGGCCCTATCCTCATCGAAGCCGCAGAACGACTGACCTACCGCGGCTATGACTCTGTCGGTGCGGCAACAATTAGCGGTGACAAAATAGACTTACGCAAAGACACGGGTAAAGTAGATGCCGTTGCCGCACAATATAACATTGCGGAGATGACTGGCACACGCGGCATTACACAACTCCGCTGGGCGACGTTCGGTGAGCCATCGCAAATTAATTCACAACCTCATCTTGACTCAGATGGCGACATGGTCGGCGCGCACAACGGCAACGTAGTGAACAACGTCGAGTTGCGGGAGCAGTTCATCGCCGAGGGCATGACCGTCCGTTCGCAGAATGATGGCGAGACGTGTGTCCATGCGGTGGAGCGATATATCAATCGCGGATACGAATTCATCGACGCGATCAGACTCGCTTATGGCGATCTCGAGGGCGATTATGCCTTTGTCATCGGTCGCGCCAATGACGATAAACTCTATGCTTTCAAAAAAGGTTCGGGTATGGTGGTGGGACTCGGCGAAGGCTTCACTTGTGTTTCGTCCGATCTGCCGTCGATATTGCCGCTGACGCGTGAGGTCATCCGCCCGCAGGATGGAGAGATCGTCACGTTGTGGGCAGATAAGGTTGAGGTGCGGTCTGTCAAAGATGGGCAAATTATCGATCGAATGCCCGAAACAGTTACCGAGTCGATGGATGCGGTGCAAAAGGGCGGGTATCCGCATTTTATGTTGAAAGAGATCCACGAGCAGAGTCAGGTTGCCCGTGAGCTGTCCCATGTATTGAACGGAAACAAAGAAGTGGACGTGCTGGTCGAGAAAATGAAGAACGCACGTCATCTGTATTTCATTGGCTGCGGCACAAGTTATCACGCGGCGTTGGCGGGCTCGGTCTATTTTGCGCAGTTGGCGGGTAAGCCCGTCACAACCGTTTTAGCGCCGCAGTTCATCGCGCAGTATGCGCCCGCGGTGGGACACGAGGACGTAGGCATCTTCGTCAGCCAGTCGGGCGAGACCAAGGATGTGCTCAACGCGTTGGAAGCGGCGGAGGCGCGCGGCATGGCGTGTTACGGATTGGCAAACGTGGTCGGCTCGACGTTGACCAAAGCGACGGCTCTTTCCCTACCCCTATGCTGCGGATACGAGATCAGCGTGCCCGCCACGAAGACATTTACCAACCAGGTCGTGACGTTTTTGTATCTGGCGTATAAGATGGCTGGAAAAGATGTTCACGCGTTGGATGTGATTCCTGATTTGATGGACAAGACTCTTGAGATGGTCGCACCGCAGGTCGAAGAGATCGCCAAAGACATCAACGAATGGGACGATATGTATTGTCTCGGCTACGGAGCGACCTACCCCATCGCGCTTGAAGGCGCGTTGAAGTTGAAGGAGATCACCTACGCCCACTGCGAAGGGATGCTCTCGACCGAGTTCAAACACGGACCGCTCTCCGCGGTGAGTAAGGGCTTCCCCATTCTCTTTGTGTCGGATGGCAGTGCTAACCCGCTCATCATCAGCGGCATCAACGAAGTGAAAGTGCGCGGCGCGCGGACCATCGTCATCGCCGAAGAAGATGCCCGCCTGCGCGCCAACGCGGACGATCTGATCGTGCTCCCCAAATCCGACCCGCAAATTGCCGCGCTGCTGGGCGTGCTGCCGTTGCAGTTGTTGTCGTATCACATGTCAGTGATGCGCGGGTTTGATCCAGATTTCCCGAGAAATTTGAGTAAGACGTTAACTGTGGATTAGGGCATTGACATTATGACTACATCAAAACCTGAGCAACCTACGAATGAAACAACAATCCCGTATTTAAGTTTCAACTATCGTAAATTCTCTAATAAAGTGACGATTATTGGTTATATTTTTGCATCCTCTCTGGAACAACTTGATCAATTTTTGTTTTTTCAAAGATGGATATACCATGTTTTTGAGCCCAAAAAGGAATGGGCTATTAAGAGGTTTTTTATCTCAAATAGATCGTAAACTCAGAGTTGAATGGAAGAAAAATCTAGATCACACTTTTGACTGGAATGCACAAGAAAAAATAGTTTCTGAGCTATTGTTCACTAGAATTGCGAATTACTACTTGATTTATATAAGAGACATAGCTGAACATGTAGCGCGAATAACAAAGCTTTCAGAAAATACAAACTTGAAGATTGAGTTATCGAATTACCCAAAGATCAAAAGATTCTTTCGAGAAAATTTAGGATTTCCACTTTATTTAACACCTGAAGAAGAAAACCTAGCGGGACAAATAATAACCATCCGAAATCTGATTGTGCACAATTTCAACTATATTCCCGACAAATTCATTACAAAATTCTACAACTGGAAGGAATTAGAGTGTATAAAGCAACAAGATGATGATGTTTATTACATTGAGTTAGATTTCCCTAGCAGCTTGTCGGAGAGACCCTATCGGAGAAAAATCACACTGCCAAACGCGTCAAAAATGGCACGAAAACCGTTTAAAACCACGCGATTTCTACACTCTTGGTGACTTTAACTGGTATTTTACACCCAAGATTCCTTCTCTCCGACAGCCTGCTAGCACCATCTGTGCTAGCCGTACCTGTAGGCGTCACGATGGTAAAACCGAATGCGACCACCACAGATAGGACAAATTCTCTGAACGCTAAACAAGTACACTCCGATGGTAGCACATCCTTTCTGCTTTTCCCGTTAATTACGGGAGAGCCGTTTTTATTATAGTCTTGTTTTAATGTTGGGAATCATCATCGGAAGAAATTCTGTCTAGCCACTGTAATTCTCTGGAACTTTTGACTTTTTCCGTTTATGGGAACCATCTTAGCTTTCGCTGTGCGCGGGACGCGAATCCATAAAACTTGCCTAATTTGTACAGGATTTAAGATTGTTTCCTTTTTGGAGCTCGAATAGTTGGGATGAACACGTCAGGATTAAAACCAGTTCCACCTTCCTATTGGAAGGTGGAAGTAAGGAGGGGGGATTCTAGCTCCGGTAATTCAATCGGTTTTATCGAGGAAATCGTTCATATCATCACACATGGCATTGAAGGCTTCGCGGCGGGTACGGTAGCGGGTTTCCTGTCCCTTGATTATCTTGTGTACCAGACCTGCCATGCGCAACTCGTTCATGTGATGCGTAACTGTGGGAGCGCGGAGATGCAGTCGCCGGGCAATCTCTGACGGGGCGAGTTCGTCGTGTGCCAGGTCGTGAAGGATCTTGAGGCGGGTGGGATCTGCCAGCGCTTTTAGCGTACGGACCAACCCATCAGGGATCACCTCGCCGGGAATAACCGACATGTTGGATGGGCGCGCTCCGAACAACACAAGATTTTTATTTTCGCTGGCAGACTGACTAAGAATCATAGGTGTTATCCAATAGGCGGGGATGAAGACCACATCCTTGGTTTCGACCAATTCGTCATAGCTGACACCCTTCGAGAGTTCAGCCAGAAGTTCTTTTGCATTTTTGGTCTTACTGAGTTCCTGTGCAATTTCGAGTTGCTGTTTGAGGATTGGCCCAATCCGTTTCTCTTCCTCTTCGAAAAATGCCTGGTGGTATGCCTGTATGGCACTTAAGAATGTGTCACCAAATTCGTCCGGGCGTGCCCACCAATCGAGATATTTTATAATGCCTTCGCGGTCATAAGGCGATTTTGCTTTCTTATGTTTCTTGAACATATCCACGAAAAAGTTCAAATCCTTGCTATCCCAGGCGCGTCGTTTTGCAACTTCAAGGACGATCTGGCAGCTTTCCTTGTCACTTATCTCATATCCAAGGATTTTGATCATACGCTCTTCTGCTGGGATTTGTCGCATCGCCCACTGTACGGCGATAGAGTCCTTTGGCTCCGGCAAGGTATGTATCCATGCTATGGGCAGATCAAGGAAGGGAAACATCTCTTCCAACAGGCGTCGTTCGGTGGCAGGTATGCGCGAGCGCACTCCCGCTGCCCAACCTGCACGGATCCCGTACTCATCTGCATGATGCAGTACCATTAGGCTTACGAATAATTCATAAGCTGTGCCATAATCCCAACTGACTGTGGTTGATTTCATACAACTTCCTCAGACAGGTAAAGGCGCTCCTTGCTGGATTCAGTTATCTTTTCTCCGAAATGGATCAGGATAGTGCCAGCTTGCAGGATGATCCGGTCACGCAGGAGGGGGAGGCGAATCAGTCTCCCGTGGCGTTGACCATATTCTTCAGTGGTGCCGCAATGATGGTTTTCTTCAACTTGTTCAATGATCCCGATGGTGCTAAATCCGTTATACATGATATTCTCCTTGCTCTAAAAAGACATCTGCCGAACTTTGACATAAACCTACGTTAGTTATATGGTTAAGTTAGGCGATTGACTAATTAGATAATAGTCTAAATCGACTGTTTTGTCAAGAGGCAATTTTCGATCGTTCCAGAAGTTCAACGGGTGCCGTGCTGGCGTATAATCAATTCAGACTGTTCATATAGGAGATATTGATGAATCGTAAAATGCTGATGTGGATACTGATCGTTCTCAGTTCAATATTCCTTTTACTGAGTGTGGCAGGCATCAGCGTAGTGTGGGTCTATAACGAGCCATTGACCCGGGAGACAAACTCGAGATTAATGGAGATCGACAACGAATTGGAACAAGCGGAAGTCACATTGAAATCCACACATGCCGAACTTGAACGCGCTCTCCGTCTCGTGGATGCGGCCCAGACCGCGCTGGAGAAACTTGCCGAACAATCCACCAGTGCGGAGAGTATCCTTGACGGTATTCAGAGCTCACTGGATGACAAACTACTCCCCGAATTAAAAAGCACCCGCGCAAGGATCAATACAGCGCGTGTTGCTCTCGAAAATCTACAAAGACTGCTTCAAGGGCTCAATTCCCTGTTGTTCATTGATGCTAGTATTCCAGACCAAATCCTTACCGACCTGATTAATTCCGCTGACACGCTGGATACCGAGATCGCGAACGCGGAGGAAGTGGCACAACGTGCCTCAAACTTCGTCAGCGACACATCCTATCTCCTGGGCGGTGATCTGACAGAAACGCGCGACAGCCTGCAAAACTTTCTTACGACTGTGAAAGAGTACCAAGCCAAAGTGACCGGCTGGCGCACCCAGATAACGGAATTGACCGTAAAATTGCCCATATGGATAGACCGCGCTTCGATCAGCCTGACATTTTTCTTCATCTGGTTCGGTCTTTCTCAATTCAGCCTGCTTCTGCATGGACTCAACATCCGCCGCGGAAACAATCCACTGGACGTATTGCGTTCAGGGTAGACGATCATTATGTCGCATGGTTATCTTGAAGAACGGAAATATATGGTGGCGCGCCAACTTCGGGGATACGGGATCAGCAACCAGAGAGTCCTTGAAGCGTTCGAATTGATCCCGCGTCATCTCTTTGTCCCGGACGAATATCGCAGTTCCGCGTATGACGATCGCCCGCTGCCAATCGGCTTTCAGCAGACGATCTCACAGCCGTATATCGTTGCATATATGGCCCAATTGCTGGGTTTGACCGGCATCGAACGCGTGCTCGAGGTAGGAGCAGGATCCGGCTATCAAGCGGCGATTCTATCCGCCCTTGCGCTTGAAGTGCACACGATCGAATTGATCCCCGCCCTGGCTGAACGCGCCGCAACGACACTAGATGAGCTTGGATTTACAAATGTTTTCGTCCACATCGGAGATGGTTCAAAGGGTTGGATCGAAACGGCTCCATATGATGCGATCATTGTCTCTGCCGCCGCGCCGCATGTTCCGAAATGTTTATTGGATCAACTCGCTGACCATGGGCGCATGATCCTGCCAGTCGGTCAAAGTGGAAATCAGGAACTGGAGTTATGGACACGAAGGGGAGAATCATTCTCACACGAGTCGTTGCTCCCTGTCGCGTTTGTCCCGTTGCGAGGGGAAGAGGGAGTGTGATGTTTGGAAATGCCGTCCCGCGTTGCTTTCCCAGGTATCATATTCCCATTTTTAGACTTAGGGAAACACCGTCGGTCTTCTACGCTGTTTGTGCTCGTACATTGCTTTGTCTGCCTGGGATAGCAGTTCCTCCACAGTGATCGTGGAATCCGGACCTACCCGGATACTCCCCATACTGAATGAAATAACGTATTGATCACCGGATCGGTGATTGTAAATATCTACATTGTTTTGTAAGCGAGTCCTCAGACTGTCTATATCGTTTTCAGTTGCATCAACGACCAGAACGACATATTCATCCCCTCCCAAGCGGCCAATGACATCTGAATCACGAAAGGTTTCTGTCAATAGATTGGCGAACTGAATAATGATCTTATCGCCGGCTGCATGACCAAAGGTATCGTTCATATATTTCAAACTGTCCAGGTCTATATATAACAAACTAAGGGGGTATTTGACTCGTCTGGCAAACTTCAACAGTCCGGTGGCGAGAACCATGAATCCACGCCTGTTATTCAAGCCGGTAAGTTCATCGGTCAATGAAAGATTGTGCAGACGCTCATTAGCGTCTTCCAGTTCCGTAACCTTTTGATACAGTTTATTTGCCAGCACTTGCAGATGTTCACGCTGGAGTTGGCCAGTTTGAGGCAATTTGGTGGGTGTAGCCGGGCGTTTAAGAGAATCGTTTACAACGCGTAATATCTCAAGCGGCTCGCTGGGTTTTCTGAGAATGTGTTGTATCCCACTTGCCCGCGCCAGTTTGTGTACTTCCGATTCATCATAATTGGTTGTATGAAAAATAACAGGTATGCTCATTAGCAGGGGCTCTGCGCGGAGGCGGCGTACCAGGGTAAACCCATCCATGCTTGGCATGATGATGTCCGTAATGACCAGATCGGGAAGTTCAGCCCGGGCAATTTCCAATGCTTCCATCCCGTTGACTGCCTCAAGCATTCGATGTCCATAATTACCCAGCAGGGTAAGGTATGCCTGGCGATCGGTTGGATTGGTGTCGACAATGAGGATCGTTGCCATAATGTTTACTCTATAACCTCGTTTATGGAGGATTATTTTGATCAGGTGTATCTTGTTCAAGATCCTGAATGCTATTATCCTGACCGTTCAGGATAATAGCACAATTCTGTAAATGTTGATGTTCGTGAGGATATAAAAACATCCTTTCCGCAGGAAAGGAGCATCTTCGCTAAAGATCAATGAAAACGAGTTATTCTTCTGAAAATGAGAATTGATGTAACAGTTCCCAGCGTTCCGGTGCCGTCTGTACAGTCCATTCGAAACGGTTTACAGTGAAGGTGATTTCATCCATGGCGCCAAATGTCCGATCCTTAATACGGGTCGAACGGTCTTCCGGCAAATTGACGATCTTTATATGTGGCAGCCAGTTTTGGGGTTTATAGGGGTAGCTCTCATATTCCATTTCACAGGCAATGTTGCCAAGTTCATTGTACATGCTCTCTAATGCCGGATTTCTTTCAGCCATCATCCACAACCTGCCTTGTTGGTTGTTGACGTTCATTCTGGCAATGTTCCTGACCACGATCTTAAAAGGCTTCAATGTGCTAGCATACTCTTCGAGACGTTTTTTCAAGGAACTAAAATCATCGACATTTCGGATCGCCTGCACTGTTAGATGCAAATCGATGATTGGCACACCATCTGCGGCGCGGGCTGTTTCCTCTGATAGCCTGAATAGACTGGAATACGCCTCGCTTTCGGGCCTGACGATAATAAAGGTCGATCTACCATTTGTTATCGCTCTTTCCATGCTTTCTACTTCCTTGAGCCTGTTTTTATACAGATTGGTATGGGCTTCGACGTCATTTCGTCCCACGCCGAAATTCCATGCAAGCAAACCTTGGTGCAGATCGTTCTGCCAGACAGTGCGTATCCTGTTTTCAAGTTCTGCAATGCTGTATTCTGTTGACGCTATCTTGAATTCATCCCCGGCGCGTTCGGAACGAAACACCAGGAAACCTTCATTCTTCGGGAAATATTTGGCGAGTACATTTGAGAACCGTTTAAGATCCTGGTCTATTGCAGAACTGCCGTAACGGGCGTTCCCTTCATGCATGTTCAACATATCTGTCAGCGCCACACCCTGAACGAACTTTTCCTCCAGGTACCACTTGACACCGAGCCCATTGAGAGCGCCTGTGAGATCCTCTTTGGTGACTATGCTTTCCACGATGTTTTGAGTGATCTGGACCTGCACAATTGCCTGTTGTTTTAATTGGGCGGGCAATTTCAATGAATGGATTTTATCTATAAGATCTTCATAAGACATATTAAACTCATTCCAACTTTGATAGATGTCGTTTTCCTCGATGCGCCTGGGAATCTCAGAGTGGCTTTCGATAATGGTCTGTCTGATCACGATGGGCCTGAAGTTTTTTCGCTGTTTTTGGAGTTCATTTTCAGCCTCGGTTTCTGTGAGTCCCGCGCCGTAATCCCATGTGAGGAGGGAATCCATTTCCTGTCTGACGTATAGATTGGATAGGAGCTTTTTTAATTCACGGGGTGTTTTTGTCGTGGAAAAAATACGGAATTCATCGCTTCCCGGTGCCCTGCGAACGAAGTCCCCTGTATCCAGAGAAAAGACGGACATGAATTGGTAAGCCAGTTTTCGCAACTCAGAATCCACCACCAGCGCTCCGTACACCTTGTTGGCTTGACGCAGATCATAGATATCCACCTTCGCCATGCCTTTGATCTGTTCGGATGGTATCAGCCATTTTCCCGCCCGTGCGTTCAGCGCGTGGGTAATGGAGTCATAAAGAGCCAGGTTTTTGGCGTTCTTGAGAATACCCGACACAAGCCTATTCAACTGTCGAACCTGGTCTTCACTGATGGGCAGTGCCTGAAAAAGATTTTCCAGTTCCTTGAAGGATTGCAGGAAAATCTTTAGTTCATTGTCCATGTTTGTTTTGTGAGTGTCTCTTTTGGGAAATAATGTCTAGGATTTTTTCGTGGAGTTCCTGGCTTTGTCTAATCTCATATTGCATTCCCTGCTGCTGGAAACTCTCAAGGGATTCGTTCACAAGTATCAAAGCGGTCTCCAAATCGGTATCCGTCTCAAGATGAACAAATGCCAGTCCCAACTGCCCCCTTGCCAGTTCGTCCACCCTTCCAAATTCCTCCGCAGACCGGATACCTTCCACGAAAAAGCGTTTGGCGTCCTCGTAATTTTTATCCTTCAATTCAACGAAGCCAAGTCCGTTGAGCGCGTAACTGGTGTGTCTGATCGGGTCTTTTCGAACAGGATCCTGCCAGGTTTCCAGCGCGTTTTGATACCAAACCCGGGCTTCCCGGAATTTCCCAAGTTCATACTCAAGATCACCCAAACCATATTGCGCAAATCCCGTGCTATATATTCCATAATCATCCTTGGGAAACTCCTGGCTGGTCTTGAGCACCTCCTTGAGCAGGTTTTCGGAGCGCTCAAAATTCCCAAGACGCAGTTCCACCGTTCCGAGGGATCGTTTTGCGGCGGCGATCAATAACCGGTCTTCTGTTCTTGTTGTTGCCGAAAGGGATTCCTCAGCCCAGCGAAGCGCTCTCAGATAATCTCCCTGGTAGAAATAAATCCAGCAAATGTTTCTGGCAAAGGTGCTTACCGACTTCCAGTCAGCCAGCATTTCTGCAGCATATAAGGCGGCATGTGCCAGAGACAAGCGGTCATACCAAAATGCTCGCTGCCATAACACACTGCCAAAATGGATGCCTATCTGTACCAACAGTTCGGCTATGCTCTTGTTCCTCTTTGTCAGTGAATTTGTGCGAGCTTTCTTTTGTATGGCTTTATAACACCATTGTGCCGCGCTGAGGATATTGTTTCGATTTAACAGCAACCTGTCGTACCCCCTCCATTCCTTGAAACTGCTCATTTGCGATACCAGCCTCCCATAGTATTGAGCAGTTTTTAGTTCAGCCTGTTTGATGAATTTTCGGTCACTCGCGAATTGTGTGCGGATGAACCTGCGAGTCAATGGCAATATACTGAAATAATCCCTTGCGGGCTCATGTTCGGTAAGTGTTAATTGCAGGAGGTCGCTGATCGCGCTCTCAAAGACCTCTTCGTCATCAATGCCGGAAATTTCCTCAAGAGCCTCCCTTGAAACCGCCTCAGGTTGGAGCGCCAGAATGTACAGCACTTTTTTCTCATTGCCATCCCGTAATAGATTCCAACTGTGATTGAAGCAGTACTGAAGTATGGGGATGCTCGAATCCATGGTTAATTTATCTAGGACCTGTGTGGTGGAATAACCCAGAACGGCTATCTGACCTTGTACCCATAATAAGGCAAGGGGAAGCCCGCCGGTCAGGTCAACCAGATATTTGTTTTGTTCAGGGGTCAACTGGATGTTCTTTTGCCGGGCATCCCAGGTTAGCAAGGCACTACTTTCCTCGAAGGACAGTCCCTGCAGGCGGATGATCTGTCCTTCTGCAACCCTTTCCCGCGAGGTGACGATAACCTTGAGGGTGATGGGCGATCTCCGCAGAAATTCAAGGATGTCGTGTTGCTCCTTTTTGGACAGCGATTCGAAATTGTCAAGAATAAGAAGCGTGGTGCGCCGGGCAAGGAGGTTATATGCCCTCCTGATCTGTTCCGGAAGTGTTAGATTGCCTATCGTGGGATTCCCCAGGCTTGTACCAATTGTGATGAGTATATCTGTCAGCGATTTTGCTTCCGGGATGATCGGCTCAACCCCATGGAGAGTCAGAACGGATTCCTTGGCGGAGATCCAGATCACAGATTCGAAGAGATCGTTCTCGACGCACTGGTGGCTGATCTCTATGGCAAGCGCGGATTTACCCACCCCACCTATTCCCTCGATGCCAACGATGAAGGTTCTGGCGTTCGGTTGCAGGGATTGCAATACTGCTTTTACTTCATCCTGCCTTCCCACAAAGTATGGTCGTCGCGGCAGATTTGCAAGCACGGCAGTCTTTTCGCGTTCCTTTCCGCTGGAGGTGAGCTGCTCGATCTGTTTGGTGTATCGGGCAATCGCCTCTTTTTCCATAGTGAGGCTGTTGATGAGATGGAGCGGCTGATCGGTACCGTATTTTGCGAGCATCTCTTCAAGTGTGTAGAGATTTTTCTTGTGGAGTTCGATCATCCTTTCGATATGGGTGATTTCTTCCTTGTTCATATTGCGCTTTCCGCCTTATTGATTCGGCTGTATGTCCTTTTTATATATCTTTGACAATATCGTTTCGAGTCTCTTGAGCGTTTCCATCATGGAATTTTCCGCCTCTATCATGGAGTGCATGACGATCGGAGGAACCAGAGCGCTTCCCCATTTTGCATATTGTTCCTTGGCAAGATGATAGTTGCGGGAGTATGTTTCCAACAACCGCACCAGGTGCTGGATTTCCAACTCGTGGTTCTGCCAAAGTAATTCATCTATTTTTGAACTTTGCAGACCCTGTTTGATCTCCTTTACCTTTTCAGGCTCAGGGAGGATGATTTCTTTTTCGGGTTCCGAGCCTTCGTCTTTGGGTGGAACCTGGCTTGTTTTCCTTCGTTCCCGGCGTTCCTGCAAAATCTTCCGCCCCTCGTCAAAAACGAAGTCGATGGCTTTCAGTAGTATGGGGAGTTGAACGGGATCAATCATGGAACCTCCTTAGGATTCGAGTATAGCATAGGCTGGTACCAGGGTACTAGCGCTTTTCAAAATCGAAAATAATTAGATTGGTTCCAAATTTCAAGGCAAATATCTCTCATACACCCCTGTAGGGTCGTGGTGAAAATATACTATGAAAAACAACCGCATCTCAAAGTCTTACTTTGCCATGCATGTACCATTCACTTGTGTGGTTATGAATCATATCCTGACCGCATTACATCTTTCGCAATCCACTCGTTGGCAGAGCAAAGCCAGAGGATCTTTTTTGATCATTTCCACGGTTGCATCAAGTAATCTCTTCACCGGGAGGGCTTGAATGAACGCTTCTTTACCCATATCCACACGGCAGGTGTAGGGACTGATGTATTCATCGATGGCATGGAAGCCGGATGAGTCGCCGGGGAAGCCGGGACATTCGACGATGCGACCGGGCATCATTGCCCAACGGACAAATTGCCTGCGCCCGGCGAGTTTTTCTCCGTAATGGATGCTGGTATTGACGGTATTATCCACATTGATCAAAACCACCCACCCGTCTTTCTCCTCCAATTCGCGGATGGGTGCAAGCGGGTCGAACAACGTCTGTGTACGCAGTATCTCGTCTGCCCGGATGCCTGCAAACGAAAGGATCGGGTGCGAGGTGCGTAGTACATTCTTTTCATGGAGCAAGGTCAGCGGGAGTGTCCCCATCATTTTATCGGGTGGCATGTCTGGGCGGAATGACTCCGCCATTTTATTGTTGTCTTTATCCGATCCATAGTTGAGTCCATTATTAGGTGGACCGACCTCCGGCGTGATCATTGTCTTATATGTAAACGCGGGTACGACAACGCCACTGAACGATGCTAGGATGGCTTGGATGACCGTCCGAGCGCCACCATCAATGTTGCCGAATTTTCTTAGTGATGCATGTACGATGACCGGGTTATCTGCAATTCCCAGCGAATCAAATGCTTTTTTCAATTCGGCGTAACCGGGCATGTTACTTTCCAGTCCAAATGGGTTTGCGCTTTTCAACGAAGGCTTTCATTCCCTCTTTTTGGTCCTCGGTGCCGATCAGTTCGTAGAACGCCTGCTTCTCTTCGGCGAGTCCGTTCGTGAGGGATATGTCGTATGCGGCGTTGATCATCTTCTTTGCGGCGCGGACAGCCAAAGGGGCGCGTGAAGCGATCTCATCCGCAAGTTTGAGCGCTTCGTTCAGAAAGTCGCTGATGGGGACGACGCGATTTACAAATCCATAATGAAGCGCTTCCTCTGCTGATAGTGTCCTGTTGTTGAGGATCATTTCCATTGCGAGGACTTTGCCGACTGTATGAGTGAGCCGTTGTGTGCCGCCTGCGCCGGGGATGACGCCGATGTTGATCTCAGGCTGACCAAATTTGGCGGACTCTGACGCAACGATCATGTCGCAGGATAATGCGATTTCGCTTCCGCCGCCTAACGCCCAGCCTGATACAGCGGCAATGACAGGTTTCTCAACCAAGCGGATCTTGGCAAAGACCGCGACGTGATCATCTTCCTTCATCGCCCGTGCTGATTTCCCGGACATTTCTTTGATATCCGCGCCCGCGGCGAAGACTTTTTCATTGCCTGTGATGACCATTGCGCCGATGCTTTCATCTTTATCGAATGTGTCCAACGCATCCATCATTTCGTTCAAGAGTTGATTGTTTAATGCGTTCAACGCCTCTGGACGATTAAGTGCGATCAATCCGACTCGGCCGCGCTTTTCTGTCAATATCATTTCATAAGGCATGGTTTCTCCTGTTGGTGTTGTTTTTTTATGGTTTTCTCATTATCGCTTGACAAACTTTAAACGATATGGCGTTTAGGGGCAATTTGGGCGGAAATCACATGAAATTTGGTGGATTTGTGAAATTCCTATCCAAGAGTTCGGATAATGAGAAAGCCATGGTGTTGTTTTAGTATTCCATTTTATTTTACATGAGATTATGCTACCATTGAGCATCACTTCATGTAGAGGAGAACGAAATGGGTTTTATATTGATGTTTCATTCCATCCTGCGATGGGTAATTGTAGTTGTTGGGCTTTTTGCTCTTGTCAAATTTCTGGTCGGCTGGGCGCACAAAAATGAATTCTCCAAAATGGACCGCGGACTCTCTGCCGGGTTTAGCGGCCTGATGGACCTGCAGGTTTTGCTGGGTTTTGTCTATTTCTTTTGGATCGGGCTGGCTGGCGGTGGATTCCCAATGTTCAGGATCGAGCACATGGTAACGATGCTGGTCGCGGCGGTGCTTGGGCATATGCCGTCCTTTATGAAGAAGACCAAAAATAAATTTGCTGTTGGTTTCTACACGATTATCGGCGCGTTGATCATTATTGTTCTTGGTGTTTATCGTCTCCCGGGTGGATGGAGTCGATAAGTTTTCATGACAACCGCTACTGAACAACCTTCCGAAAAACTCGATTTCAAACGCATCCTGCCCATTCTCGTCATCGTATTCGTTGACCTGCTCGGGCTTTCGATCATCATCCCTCTGCTACCATTGTATGCGGCGCGCTTCAGCGCAACGCCACTGGTTATCGGTATATTACAAGCCTCTTATCCAATGATGCAATTTCTCGGTGCGCCAATCCTTGGTCGCCTTTCTGACCGTTTCGGGCGCAAGCCGGTGCTTGTTGTCAGCCAGATCGGGACATTTGCGGGCTTCATCCTTCTCGGCTTTGCAAACACACTGCCCTTGCTTTTCCTCTCACGCATCATCGATGGACTCTCCGGTGCGAACATATCCACGGCGCAAGCCGCGATCACCGATAGCACCAACGAAAAGACCCGCACACAAGGACTGGGACTTGTCGGAGCAGCATTCGGTTTGGGATTTGTGGTTGGACCCATCATCGCATTCATCATGCTGGCGGCCACGGGACAAAACTATCAAGCAGTTGCCTTCACTGCGGCATTCTTTTCACTCGTTTCCATTCTCTTAACTTCGTTCTGGTTCAGCGAAACGATGACAACCGCCTCAGCCTCAGCCGATAGAAAAAAATTCTCACTTGGCGCGCTGCGTGAAGCGCTCAACCGTCCGGCAGTCGGTTTTTTGCTGGCATTGATGTTCTTCTATCAGATTGCGTTCGGCGGTTATGAACAACTCTTCTCATTATTTACCCTCACACGTCTTGGCATGGATGCGCGCGATACATCCGGTCTGTTCGTTTTGGCTGGCATTCTGATTATCATTGTGCAGGGTGGGTTTGTCGGGCGATGGTCGAAACAAAAAGGTGATCGCTGGCTGGTGATCCTTGGTGTATCCACGCTTGCAATCGGATTGATCGGGACCGCGCTCACACCCGAAGTTCCTGTCCCGTGGTATGAGCAGGCTAAAGTCCTGGAAGGACTCGCTGGCGAAGGCGCTATTCGTGTGTCGGTTCAGAGCATCCAGGTTGATCTGCCTGATGAAGCGGCACGTGGTTGGTATGGCATCATCTGGCTGGTGATCGCCAGTCTCCCTGCTGCGGTGGGTGGCGGCGTTTTGATGCCTGCGATCAACAGCCTGATCACCAAGAATTCTGATCCAAGCGAAGTGGGGAGTATGTTGGGACTCTCCGCATCCTTTTACAGCGCGGCGAACGCCATTGCACCGTTATTCTATGGGATTCTCTTTCAATGGCTTGGCGCAACGGCTCCGTTCATGGCGGGCGGATTTATTCTATTGATATTGTGGTTCATCGCGCCGCGTATAGTTCCAAAAAACACAAGGAATTTGAAAAAATGACACTTATCGCAAACATTCTTACTGGTATCGTTGCGTTGTTACATATAGGGTTTCTCATTCTCGAAATGTTCCTGTGGGACCATCCTTTCGGAAGAAGAACATTTCGGATGACCCCGGAATATTCCAAAGCCTCCGCCTCGCTCGCGGCAAACCAGGGTCTCTATAATGGCTTTCTGGCGGCGGGACTTATCTGGGGGCTGGTCATCAACGATTTCGCGGTCAAGGCCTTCTTCCTGATCTGCGTCCTCCTTGCTGGCATGTATGGCGGGTTGACAACCAAGCGTATGATACTGTATCTGCAGGCGTTGCCCGGCTTGCTCGCTTTGGTCTTTCTCTACCTTGTCGGCTGATTTCAGTGTATAACTTGAAGGAACGTGGACCAGGTTTTTGTAATGAAGATGAATTTGAGATTGACTTTATACCGATAATTCTGTATAGTATTCCTATCAACTTATCCGGAGGAGAACACTGATGGCAGAGACCCATACCGACAAACAGATCATTGACGAGGAGCTGGCGCAGGCC
>DATDAG010000424.1:0-4372 GCA_036525495.1 Anaerolineales bacterium | reverse complement strand
TTGGGGGCCAGCTCAATACACACCGGAATTGCTGGATCATGCGTATCTATGGCTGGCCTACTATCACTTCGTGCGCTGCCATGAAAGCTTGCGGATCAAGCTGGAACAGCCGGTCTTGCGAAAGGGGAAACAAAGACCGATTGAATATCGCCGCAGGACGCCAGCGATGACGGCCGGAGTAGCCTCCAGGCGATGGTCAATGCTGGAGATGATGAGTTACCCGCTGCCATAGGGGAAGCGCGGGGCGCTGAATGGAGGAGGAAATCGGCCGATCAAGGCCCGACTCTGCCCGTTCCGCCGCCCGGCAGGCCATTTTGACGCAAAAACGCGCCCACTCAGGCGCGTTTTTATTATCCACCGCCAATTGTGGCGGCACCGAAACTCGCTGGTCATAGGTCATCCCTGCAACCGATGCGCTTTGTAAGAATAAAAACCCCGATTAAGGGGATTGAAACTTGCAGATTTCCGAGGGACAGTATGCGGGCAAGTGGGTAAGAATCAAAAAGCCCCGATTTACCCCACCAAAGAGCGGTGGGGCAGGTGGGATTGAAACAATCCATTGGAGTCAAATCAGGGGGCTATGTTTTGAGTTAAGAGTCGACATGCCACTTCCTCAGTTTTATAATGTCCGCATGTCTTCTCTGAAACATCACTTTCTCCTCGATCCAGAAATTATCTTCTTGAATCATGGCTCATTTGGCGCTACCCCCAGGATTGTTTTTGAAGAATATCAAAAGTGGCAGCAACGTCTGGAACGTCAGCCAGTCCTGTTTTTGGGAAGAGAGCTGGATGGATTGTTGTACGATTCCCGTATCAAATTAGGTGAATATATAAACGCTGACCCTGTCGATCTGGTATATATCCCAAACGCCACTCATGGTGTGAATATCATTGCACACTCACTGGGGCTCAAACCCGGGGATGAGGTTTTAACCACTGATCATGAATATGGCGCGTGCGATTTCGCTTGGGATTTTGCCTGCGGAAAATCAGGCACTAAGTATGTTCACCAGCCCATTTCCTTGCCCGTCGGTTCTGAGCAAGATATTGTTGATCAGTTTTGGTCGGGGGTAAACCCGCGTACAAAAGCGATCTATCTAAGTTACATTACATCGCCAACTGCACTAAGGCTACCAGTAGGGGAGATTTGCAAACGTGCAAAAGCAGCTGGAATTATTACCATCGTGGATGCAGCGCATGCCCCAGGACAAATCCCGATTGATTTGCAGAAACTAGACGCTGATGTTGTTTTTGGAAATTGTCATAAGTGGATGCTTGGCGCAAAAGGTTCTGCATTTTTGTATGTTAAACATGAGTTGCAGAGACTTATCGAGCCATTGATCGTAAGTTGGGGGTACAATCCAACTCCTGAGACCGCTTCAGGCTCCCACTTTATCGATCTGTTTCAGTGGACAGGAACTAAAGATCCATCTTCAGCACTAACGGTTCCTGCAGCGATTCAATTTATGCAAGATCACGACTGGGATAATGTGCGGATTGGTTGTCACACACTTCTTCGTAATACGATAGAACAAATCTGTAATCTGACTGGAATACCCTCGCTATATCCCCTTGATTCAGATTTATATAGCCAAATGGCAATTGCCCCCTTACCTTCGTCAAATCTTGCTGTGTTGAAGAACCGTATGTATGATGAATACAAGGTTGAGGTGCCATTGATCCAATGGCAAGACAGACAGTTCGTTCGTGTATCCATTCAGGCATATAACACGCAGGAAGATGTCGATGTGCTATTAATCGCATTGCGTGCTTTACTGCCTGATGTATCCAATTGACCCGTCTTGAACTTTTGCTTGACCAACAATAATCCTTGCTCCAAAGATGAACGGCTTTTGTTGATTGCGCATATCACTATAAATGGCTCTGTGCTCCAAAGGGCGCGGGCTTTTTGTATGCGCGCCCCGAAGTTCAGCAATTGCTCAAACCACTGGTAGTATCGTGGGGATATGAATCAGAACTCCCGAGCGGTTCAAAATTCATAGACTATAACGAATGGTGGGGCACGCGAGATATGGCGGCGTTCTTGTCTGTGCCTGCCGCGATCCGATTTCAACAGGAAAACGGCTGGGATGACGTGCGTGAATTGTGCCATCAACTCGCCTCCTATGCCCAAAAACGAATTGGTGAATTAACGAACCTTGCGCCGCTTCATCCTTTGAATGGCAACTGGTTCTGTCAAATGACATCCATCCCTCTCCCATCAAATACGGACGTTCTTCTCCTGAAAACTCGACTATATGACGAGCATCGAATTGAGGTTCAAGTTCATGAGTGGAATGGAGGAAAACTCATTCGCGTATCTGTTCAGGGATATAACACAAAGCGGGATATTGACACATTGATAGGCGCTCTGGCAAGCTATTGCGTCCATCCGCCTCTCACTTGACCTGAACCTGCTTCACCACTACAATCTTTGCCTACACTGATTTATGTCATTGCGAGCTGTAGACGAAGCAATCACAAGCCATCGCAATAACGGAAGATAATTTATGTTTGAAAACCTGACCAATAGACTCAACCAAGTATTCGACCAACTCCGCAAACGCGGAAAACTCTCCGAAGCGGATGTGGATGCTGCGATGCGCGAAGTACGTCTTGCCCTCCTCGAAGCGGACGTGCATTTCAGCGTTGTCAAAACTTTCATCACACGTGTGCGTGAACGCGCTGTTGGGGCTGAAGTTTCCAAGGCGTTGGCTCCAGGTCAGCAGATTATCAAGATCGTCAACGAAGAATTGATTGCAACGCTTGGCGAACCTGCTCCGTTAAATCTCAAAGGGCCAAAACCGCACGTTGTGATGATGGTTGGATTACAGGGCTCGGGTAAGACGACTGGCGCAGGGAAACTGGCAAAGATGCTCCGCTCAAAAGGCGAACGGGTGATGCTTGTCGCGGGTGATCCATATCGTCCGGCGGCTGTGACTCAGCTTCAACAACTCGGCGAACGGATCGATGTCCAGGTGGAAGCAGATTTGAACGTCAAGCCGCCTGAACTTGTGAAGCGCGCTTTTGAGAAAGCTGAAAAGGGCGGATACAGTGTCATGATCGTGGATACAGCTGGTCGTTCGCAGTTGGACGCGGAGTTGATGGATGAGTTGAAGTCCATCGTGGAGAAAGTTCCGCCTGTGGAGATCATGCTCGTGGTCGATTCCATGATCGGTCAGGAAGCGTTGAACATCGCACAGGGATTCCGTGACAATGTGTCGATCACAGGTTTGATGATGACAAAAATGGATGGCGACTCGCGCGGCGGCGCGGCGATCTCGATCCGTTCGGTGACAGGGGTGCCGATCAAGTTTATCGGTACGGGTGAAAAACTGGATGCGCTCGAAACGTATGACCCTTCGCGGTTATCGTCGCGGATTTTAGGCATGGGCGATATGATCGGTTTGATCGAAAAAGCCGAAGCCGCATTCGATGAAGAGACTGCGAAATCAGCCGAGCGTATGATGAAAGGCGGTTTTACACTCGACGATTGGCTCGACCAGATGAAGCAGATGAAAAAGATGGGACCGCTCGGGCAGATCATGGACATGCTGCCTGGGCAAATGGGACAAGCAGCGCGTCAGGTGGACCCGAAGCAGATCGAAGATAGTTTCAAGCAATCCGAAGCGATCATCAATTCAATGACGCGCAAGGAACGACACAACCCTGATATTCTGAACGCCTCACGCCGACGTCGGATCGCTGCTGGCTCTGGTAACCAGGTGCAGGACGTGAACCGCCTGATCAAACAGTTCCGTGAAATGCAAAAGATGATGAAGATGGTTCAGAAAACAGGCAGCAAGGGATTGGGAAGGTTGTTTGGGTAGTTGCGGGAAGGGTGCGCCGCACTCACTCAATCAAAATAAATTCTCAGATCTGAACAGTCGAAGCGGTTCCCGCAATTGGGACAGGTGACTTTGCAGTTCTTTTCGTGCATCTTATTGCCACAGCGGTCACATACATAAACGCGTTTTTCTTCTTCCCATTTCACCGGTTTCAATAAAGCGAAATCAAATTCGCTGATTCTTTCCCTGCCAAGTCGTTGAACTTCCTCAATTGCATTTTTTGCATCAACTCTTAATTTGCCGACATGGATTCCCTTGCAGATGTCGGGTAGCCCGACCAGCCATTTTTTGCTTCGCTCGTACACTTTGATCGCGCCATTGTAGTTCCCGCGTGTGATGTGTAGGTAGGTGACTGCGATCTGTAATATCCCCCGGTAGAGGTTTTTCGCGTCGCCTTCTTCGGCGTTCCAGGCATCTTCCAGCGCTTCGTGTGCTTCAAAATATTCCCCCGCGTTGTACAGACGTAGTCCCTCCCTGGCTTGGGGGTGCAGTGTGCCGCTGCAATCGCTCATGAGCAGAAGTAT
>DATDAG010000423.1:0-2940 GCA_036525495.1 Anaerolineales bacterium | reverse complement strand
TAGATCGTGTCCAAGAAATGGGTGAGGCGGGTGTGATTTAGGCATTGAAAAAAAGAAGCCTCAGGAGTAGGTTAAAGGTGCTAAACCACAAACCTATTCGAAGGAGGCTTCCAATGTTCATCATAACATACCGGGAGGAGGCCCGGTTTTCTGAGAATGGTCTGGTTAGACTGGCGCAACGGACGCCGAAGTTTCGGCAGCTGCACGATCTGTTGCAGGTGGTCTGTGCGGATGCCAGAGTGCGGCTGGCGGTACGACATGACCTGGTACCATGGCGGACACGAGCGGCGACGCGGGGTGCGCCAGCTTTGGCAGCGAATGTCACGATCTGTGTGGCGGTGCTGCGCCGTCTCATGAGCTGGAGTTACCGTACGACGATGGATGAATTGAATGTGAATGCCGGCTGGAGGTGGGTCTGCCAATTGTATTTGGAGCGGGTGCCGAATTTTCGGACGATCCAGGAGCGGGAAGCCAAACTGAAACCCAAAACCATTCGCCTGATCCATGAGGTGGTGGTGGCATGGGGAACCAGGCTGGGCGTGACCCAGGCGAAGAAGCTTCGCGTGGACGGCTCGGTGACGGAAACCAACATTCACTATCCGACCGATAGCGGTCTGCTGGATGATGCCGCCCGGGTGCTGAGCCGACTGGTGAAGCAAGCGCGCCATCTGCTGCAGCCCCATACGGCAGCCGACAAAATCTGGTTTCGGGATCGACACCGGCAGGCGCATCACCCGGCGCGGGATATTCGCCGTTTGAGCCGCTCGAAAGCCAAAAACACGGCAAAATCCAGCCGGAAATTGTATAAGAAGCTGCTGGGGGTGGTGCAAGCCCTGCTGCAGCAGGTGGCGGAGATCCAGCCCCGCTTGCGCAAACTGCAGGACCCCGCGGCCGATGGGTTGCAGGCAGAGTTGGATCATTATCTGCCCCTGGTGGAGCGAGTCATTGCCCAAACCCAGCAGCGCGTGCTGCACGGGAAACCGGCCGCTGCCAGCGATAAAGTGTTGAGTTTGTTTGAACCCCATACCGCCCTGATCTGCCGTGGCAAAGCCAAACCCAAAGAGACCGAGTTCGGACGCAAGATCTGGTACGCTGAAGTCGATGGGGGTTTGATCAGTGAATATCGCCTCCTGAAGGGCAACCCGGATGAAGCGCAGTTTTTTGTTCCCAGTTTGCACCAGCATTGCCAGATGTTCGGCAAACCACCCCAGGAAGTATGTGGCGATCGCGGCATTTACTCTCTCGAAAACGAGCAGCAAGCCCGTGCCTTGGGTGTGCACCATGTGAGCCTGCCCCAACCCGGCTATAAGCCCGACCGTCGCCGTGATCACGAGCGACAACCCTGGTTTCGCGCCGCTCAACGGTTCCGCAATGGAATTGAAGGCCGCATCAGCCAACTGCGACGCGCCCGCCATCTGGACCGCTGCCTGGCCCATGGTGAAATCGGCATGGAACGTTGGATCGGCTGGGGCGTGATCGCCAACAACCTGGCGACCATTGCCCAATTCTTGATCAAGCATCATCGTTACGTCAATCTCGCATCATGAACAGTGATTTCTTGGACACGAACTAGTTAACACTTTGACGGATTGAGATTCCACAGGCAACTAAGGTAACAACAGCTAAAACAATCGAAACAGCGGAAATTTCCAATAAAAGAATTGATAGGATATCTACAACAAAGAATAGTGCAAATGCGAAACCAACATTTCTCAATATTACGCTAGATGCGAACCGCCAGTGCATCATAGAGATGAGTTAATATTGACAGAACCGCCAGTGCATCGTAGAGATGGAAGTGTGTGACAACCGCCACTCGTGGATACAGCAATGACGATCACTTCTTCAAGAATGGGTAAGACCAACGCTTGAAGATGCGACCCTGACGATAGACCGTGAGATGTGCGCGTTTCGTATCGAGTCGAACTTTAACATATTCTCCTTTCACCCGTTTGCCGACATAGAAGGTCTGGCTGAGCAGATGGATATTTCCATGAGCCGTAACCTGTCGAAAGAAGTTGATGTGTCCCGCCGCAATGCTCAGTGGTTCGGTTGGAACAACATAGTGAGGCGGCAATTGCGGATCTTGGTGCGTCTGCGATGCTGAGCCGGGGTTAGACCGCCAATCCGTGATTGAACATGCTGATGATTGACCGTTTCCTGCAAGCGCAGCAGTTCGCGTTTGAGTGCACTGATCTGAGAGTAATGACGCTGAAACAGGCGCGGTTGAAAACCAGGAATGGAAATTTTCCACGGCTCCATTGTGCTGGGGACGACCGGGCGGGATCAAAAGGACTTCGACCCTAAAGCGCAAGCACAAACGCAGAACCCGGGACAGGTAGCGGGCGGCCGGACCCCAGCCCACGATCTCGCGGGCGTTGTCGAACTGGACTTGTTCGGGCAGACCGAGGTTCTTCCAGCACTCGCCCAGGAAGTCCAAAATGACCTCCATTTTGCGCGAACGATAGAGTTTCAGGAATACGGCACCGTCGTAGACGTCTTTGCAGGTGAAAATGTAGTACCGTTGCCGGTTGCCTTTGAGATAGATCGGACCGATGGCATCGACTTGGTGCAGTTGATTGGAGAAGTTGACCTGCGGCTTTGGATAGGTACTGCGGGCTAGATAGGGCGCCAGACGTACCTTCGGAACGGTCTCGCCGTTGCGTTCCAGAACACGTTCGATGGTCCGAACACTGGGTAAGGGACGGATGTGCAAGATCCGCAGTTCGGCTAGAATGGAACTGGCCCCAATGAGGCTGTAACGTGTGCCTGGCTGGGCTTGGGAAGCCAGTCTTTGCCGAATTCCGATAATCGTCCGTTCGAGTTCCGCCGAGATCCGCCGCGGTTGCACGTTGGAGCGCGTCAGATCGAACAGTCCATTGGGGCCTAACGCTCGATAGCGACGCCACCAAAGGTGAAACCAGGCTGAACCGTGCCCTA
>DATDAG010000422.1:0-9839 GCA_036525495.1 Anaerolineales bacterium | reverse complement strand
AATTTCAGTAAATCACGGATTCAATCTTTGAGCGCTTCGTTGTAGCTCCTTTAGTCACTTTTTCTCGTGAAATCAGCTGAAATCAGCCCCAAACACGTGGCTTCAGCCGTTACTTCGGCAAATCTGTGATTTACTGAATTTGATTTATTTTCCTAATATCATCAAAATACCCTTTGCGATAATATTAGGTTGTATATACTTCATATTAGATATCTGAGTTGACGCCAACAAGTTACTTTTATCATGTGTTTTATGTGATTAATATAACCAGGGGATCACATCCAGCGTTTTCATCGATCATTGGTATCGTTTCTCCATGATCATTTATAGCCAAGCGATATTTTTAGAGCAAGGTTCCTCTGAAAAATAAAGACCGGCAAACGCCGGCCTTCTGATCGTAAACCAATGGTTAGAACGAACTTACAGCCTCATCAACCGTGTCATAGATTTCCAGAAATTGTGTGATGCCGGCAATCTGTAACATCTCGCGGATGGGCTCGATGACACCTGACAGTTTCAAATGAGATCCGCGATCTGTGGAGAGCATTTTGTGAATGACCACTATCGCACGGATCCCGATGCTTGTCAGTGAATCTGAACTGCTCAGATCGATGACAAGATCTCGCATGCCATTCTCGTAGGCATCCTTTGCTGATTTTTCAAGTTCCTTGAAATTACCCAGGTTGACACGGTCGAGAATATGGAAAATGGTTATGGGAACCCTCCCTTGTTTCTGGACGATCTATACCAATGCCATGCTCATCCTCCTTTTAAAATTATAAAGCTGGTCTGCGGTTTCGTAATCATACCTCAATTGGATCGAAATAGATTTAGTCTGCGCTTATCGAAGCAGGTTCACCTCTTGCCTGTCGCTCCTTCAACTCCTTGCGCGGCGTAAACAAGGTGGCGGTCAACGCAAGCCCGGCGGCAACGAAGGCGAAAAAGAAGACCAACGTAATGGCATCGGCTACCGCGATGCGCGCGCCTTCGTTGATGACAGCCTGGGCGCTGGGCAAAGGATCGAGCAATTGCGAGACCAGTTCCGGATCCAGGCCTGAGGCGCTTAAGTTCGAAGCGAGCCGCGCACTCAATGCGGATCCCATCACGCTCACGCCGAGAGTCCCGCCGATCGAACGGCTGAATTGCATGGTTGAAGTCGCCGTGCCGAGTTGTCGTCGTTCGACTGTCGTCTGCACAGCGATCAGGAATGGGGGAATGGAAAATCCCATGCCGATACCCATCAGCGAGACGAAGACCATGAGCAGGTTCCGGCTGATATTCGCATCTGCGCGCGACATGAGGAACGTACCGACCGTGAGCAATGCCGTCCCAGTGATCGCCAGCCTGCGATATCCAACTTTCAACAATACGCGTGTGCCGATGATGCTCGCCATGACCCACCCCAACAACATCGGCGCTATCGTGATGCCTGCCCCCGTTGCGCTTGTCCCAAGCACCGATTGTACGAACAACGGGATGAATGAAAGACTGCCAAACATTGCCCAGCCCGCCAACACACCGTGCGCGATGGATGTGGCAAACAATCGGTCGCGGAACAGCGGGATGGGCAGGATCGGATCTGTAGCGCGGCTCTCAACCCAAAGTAGAAGGACGAATAACACGATGGACGTCGCGATCAATATCCAGCTGACCGGCGTGCCGGGCTCGACCAAGCCAAGTAAAAGCGCGACAACGCTTGTGGATAACAAAGCCGCGCCTGCATAGTCCACTGCCGGTCTTGCGTGACTTTGAACCTGCTCCTGCCATGCGAAAGCGACCAACCCCGCGGCAAGCAGACCCGGCACCAGGTTAACGTAGAAGACCCAATGCCAGGAAAGTTTCTCCACGATGAAACCGCCCAACAGCGGACCCACGATGGACGAGACACCCCATACACCGGAGAAGAATCCCTGCATCTTGGCGCGTTGCTCAAGGCTGAACATTTCGCCGATGAGAATGAACGCCAACGGCAGGATGCCGCCTGCGCCGAGTCCTTGCAACGCGCGTGCCATGACGAGTTGGGTCATGCCATCCGCCTGCCCGCACAGGATGCAGCCGACCAGGAAAATTGCCATTGCAAGGAGGTACAACTTGCGGCGTCCGTAAAGATCGGAGAGTTTCCCATAAAGCGGAACGGTGGTCGTGGAGGCAAGCATGTACGCCGAGAAGACCCACGCGTAATGTTCCAATCCGCCCAACTGACCAACAATGGTAGGCATGGCAGTGGCAACGACAGTCGCTTCCATCGAGGCGAGGAAGAGACTAAGCATGATTCCAATGGTGACGAGGATGACGCGGTTGCGTGACATTTGATCCTTTCGAGATGGAGCCAGTATGGGCTGAACAATGATACTCCAAAATAAAAAACTCCCGCCGACCTTTCGGTCAATGGGAGTTCCATAGCACCACGCCATTGTCAAAACGGTTTATGAACGTGAAAACACCGTAACCTGCCAGGGGCCCATATTCCGGTGAAAACTGCGTTTAAAACCGTTCTTTTGAATTTCCGCTTCCACTGCCTCGGTGGCGTACACATAATTTCGCATTGGGTTTCCAGTCAGCCAGTTTCGGAAGTTGTAATAGGCTTCGTTGAAAAGTTTCACCCACCACAAATCGCGGGGATAAACAACGCCGTAATACCTCTTTGCCTTTTGGGCGGAAAGATTGACCAGTTTCGGCATATCGTCATAACAGCAGATGACCCGGTCAAGCGTGACAATATCTGCCTCGGGAATGTCTCCGGCGAGATCGACAAAGTTTCCCGGCACGTGTTTTATTTTGTCGGCGTGACCCTGTCGTTCCGCCTCCTCCTGACATGCTTCGCTGTATGCTGTGGAACCTTCGACGTTGAGTGCATGACTGACCCCGGATTTGAGCAGTCCATGCTGGATATCCCCCACGCCCCCGCCGATATCCAAAAGTGACATTCCCTGAATGCCTTCAGCTTTTATCGCATCCATCAGTTGGACGGTTGTTTTCTTGGGACCATCCTTCCGGTATTTAATGAGTTTTTTGCCTACGTACTTCTGGTCAAATTTCGTCTCGATCCCCTGACATTGACAGGACTCCATGACACCCGTCTCCTTTCCGTTTGGTGCACTACATCCCTTTATGAACTTGAAATAGTATAGCAGACTACTTTGGTGTGGTCAAAAAACTCCCGCCGACCTTTTGAGTTAGCAGGAGTTTCGAAGTGTAACAGTATACGTTCGCGGCCTTAAGACTATGATGCGGGATCATATCCCGTTCCGGGAGAGTGTTATGGTGTGAAGCGTACCTTTAGAGAAGGATCTTGCTCTTTACATTCAACATAATTGCTACACGCTCTGCTGTGTGCTTGTAATACGAATCGTTCTACGGCAAGATTTTCTCTATTTCCTCGAATTCAAGAAATATTCTGCCAGTTAACTCTTTACTAGGGATATAAAAGTTAACCGTGATGGACGACACGCTTTGTAGTGCGCTGATATCAGCAGCAATCATGACCGTGTTTGTTCCCGCTGGAAGAATTTCTTGTATTGATATGGTTTCGCCATTAGGAGGATCAAAAAAGCTCACCCCTCTTTCAACATCGCTCGTGTAATCAAACTGAAATTCTATCGTCGTTCCGGTATTCTTTGCTCTTACAGCATGTATGGTTATCCCACTACGAAAATCATCGGCATAGGTGAATGGGATGTTATTTTCTCCGGTCAATGGTGCATCTTCAACAATGACGGTAATTTCTCTCTCAAAATACCCCGTGGCATGTTCTACACCAAGAGTATAGGTTGTGGTTGATCTCGGGCAAACTTCTTCATCCCCTCTGCCGCCCATTTCGGTACCATTCAAATATACATGCATAGCGTTTTGAACATTCCATTTCAAGACAGAGCAATTGCCATCGTTAATGCTCGTCTTAGATGCTTCGAAGTTGATTTCCACAGGTGCTGGTATATCTGTGGGTTGATTAGGTACTAGTGCAGTGAGTGTAGCAATTCCACCTGATGGGGGTGAACTATATAGCCATACAGAGACACCCAGCAATATTATTCCAAATACAGCTGAGAACAATCGTGACCAGCCTGGGATTTTGGGAATCTCAATCTCTTTTGCCTTTACCCCGCCGCCAAATAGCCCAATGAGAAGTGCGACACCACCTATTAACGCAAGAACTATTGGAACAGTCATCTTTACCCTCCGAAAATACAGAAGCAATTACGTTCTTCTATAGATAGTACCATACAAAATTTTCATGCCAAGCGCTCAACAACTTGTGCAACATGCACTTGGATTTGAATGTAGCCGCATGCATAGAACCTACTTTATTGTAGCAATTTTTGTTTTTCGCTTTGGTGATTATTGACACCAAAGCTTTGGTGAAGTTTGTCCTATCTAATATAAAAACTCCCGCCGAATTCTCGACGGGAGTTGCTCTTGCTGATCGCTAAATGCTAATTGCTGCCGTTTTCCCCATACAACTTGCGATGCACCACGCTCAATGCACGGACCTGCTCTGCGGCGTGATACGATGACCTCGCCAGCGTGTTCAACCGCTCATTCCGTAGAGCGTAACGAGAGTGGGGGGCAGGTCAATAAATATGTACACCCCCTTTCGAGCCAGATTGCCACGTAGAAATCTACATCAAACCCAGTTCATGATAGTGTATTCTGGCCTCCTGCAATACATTTGTGATTTCTTGATCCTTATCATCCGCCAGGGGAATTGGTTTGTGGGCTGCCAGTATAGCCTCCAATTTTTCGCTGGCGTAATCCAGGGTGCTCTTCTTGCCCTGCCCCATCCATTCTGTGTAACTTAAGCGATCGGATACCGGGGGGGAGTGCTTTTCCTTTTTCCATGCCTCACGGGTATGTCTTTTATTGAGGTAAATGCCAGGAAGCGGACCCACCTGGTCGATCAAGTCTATGGCCATGGTATCTTGTGTGATTTCGACCCCCTCGATCAATCTCCCGATCATGCCCGCAATATCATTGTCCAGGATTGCCTGAACAGGGTGAAAGGTGAGTTCTGATGAAATGCCGCCATGCAGACTGACCACATTCGCACCGGATAAGGCTGCACTATAACCTGCAAGGGCTTTTTCATAGCCGCTTTGGAAATCCATCTTTTTAGCGTTGGAGTACCCACTTGTGCTTACGCAGGTTGGTATCCTGTAACTGCGCCAGATCTGCGCAAACATGGAGGCATGCAGGATGGAGTTAGTTGAGCCGAAGACGGGTATACCTGTCCGCATGTCTGTGGGGAAGGTGAAGTCGGCTACTACTAGGCCTATTCCTGGTTTTATTAACTGGATGAGTACAATCCCTGCGATCAGTTCAGCATTATTGGTAATAGTAGCCCCCGCGATTGTGGCAGGAGCGGTACTGCCATAAGAACCGCCGCTTGTAATAAAAATCGGGAATCCCGCTTCAGCATAGCTGAATGCGGCGGAACAGGCATCGTCGAAATAAGCCAGCGGCGGGCTTGCCATCATCCAGCCAGCAAGCTGTATGCCGGCAGCCTGCGCCATCATGGTTGCAAATCGTTCACTTCCCTGGGCAGACCCGGCACATATCACCTTGGTGGTATGGCGGATCCGGCTGGCTAGACTTTCCAACAGCAGCATACAAGGCGGGACTCCTTCGATCTCCATATAGGGTGTATAGGTATTGATCAAATGCAGATTAGCGAGGGCATCCAAAACAAGGACTCCATCATGCTGATCTGTGAGAGAGGGGGTTTTTGGCTCCCAGGTATCAAGATCAATGGTCCTCATCCCGACAGAATTATAAAAATACAGACTGTTGCCGCCAAAGCACAGGGAGTTATCAGGATCTCTTGCTGAAACTGTGAAACTGCTTGGACAGGATCTCAAGCAGGCCTCCACAATGCCAGGTGGAAACTTGACGCGCTTATCGTTGCGATCTACAAAACAGCCAGACCGTTCGAAAAGATCAAGGGCTTTTTGATGTTCAAATTTCACACCAGTTGTTTCCAGAACATGCAAAGTTCCACTATGAAGGGATGCGATTTGTTCGTCGTTCAAGACCTCGATGGGTTTGATCACTCGGTTGAATCCTTGTTTGAGCATGTTATATCTCCTGTGAAGGTAAACAATTATCTGGTGATGGCAATAAAAAACTCCCACTAGATTTTACCTAATGGGAGTTCCATCTATGAATTTACCGTCTCCCCATACAACTTGCGATGCACCACACTCAACGCGCGCACCTGCTCCGCGGCGTGATAGGACGAGCGCACCAGCGGGTTCGACTCCACCCATTGGAAGCCGATCTCCTTGCCATAGTCTCGCAGTTCGGCGAATTCCTCCATCGTATAGTAGCGCGAGATGGGCATGTGTTTCTTACTGGGCTGGAGGTACTGGCCGATGGTCAGGATATCCACGCCCCACGAGCGCTGATCGCGCATCACGGCTTTGACCTCATCCATGGTTTCGCCGAGGCCGAGCATGATGCCTGATTTGGTCAACACATCGGGGTCGAGTTTCTTGGCGTTGGAAAGAGTCCTTGCCGCCCATTCATAATTATCCTGCGGCTGGACTTGTTTGAATAAGCGCGGCACCGTTTCCACATTGTGGTTCAAGATTTCAGGTCGCGCCTCCATGACGATCTTTAACGCTTCGAGCGAGCCTTTGAAATCGGGAATTAATACTTCAATCGAGCAACCCGGCAATAATTCTCTGATTCTCCTGATTACCATCGCAAATATCGGCGCGCCGCCATCGCGTCGTTCGTCGCGGTTCACAGATGTGATGACCGCATGTTTCAACTCCATCGCTTTGACGGCTTGCGCCACGCGTTCGGCTTCGCCCCAATCCAGCAATCCTGGTTTGCCGTGCTTGATGTCGCAGAAGGCGCAGGTGCGCGTGCATACGTCACCAAGCATCAAAAAGGTCGCGGTACCGGAGCCCCAGCATTCACCGAGGTTCGGGCACATGGCTTCTTCGCAGACCGTGTGCAATTCCTTCTTGCGCATCAGTCCGTGCAGCCATTCGTATGTCTCGCCCGATGGCGCGCGCACTTTGATCCACTCGGGGCGACGCAGTGGGCGAACGTCTGTTTCGGGGATGACTCTGTCTCTCGTTGGTA
Source organism: Anaerolineales bacterium (assembly GCA_036525495.1). Classification (GTDB taxonomy): domain Bacteria; phylum Chloroflexota; class Anaerolineae; order Anaerolineales; family Villigracilaceae; genus Defluviilinea. Next base: position 2,750 of record DATDAG010000422.1, on the reverse strand, counting down.
TGGCAGGCATGGGTTAAGTTTGAAGCGTGGTCTCGATACCTTCGTACTCGACCACTGTTGCTCCTATTTTATTTTTTTGACTTTCAACCGCAATCCTTTGACTTCGACGACTTCCACTTTGTCGCCCTTACGGATCTTTGCGGAGCCGTCCGCTGGTTCTGCTGTCCACAACTCGGAGTGCAATTGGACCTGACCACCCGCATCACTCCACCCTGTGGCTGTTCCGATCTTTCCAACAAAGGATTCTGCCCCCGAACTGACCGGTGCTCTCAGCGCGCGGATCGCGAACAATAGGATGGCAAAGAATAATGCGCCGATCCCCAGTCCGGTGCCGACGACAAGTGGGACTGACACGCGCAGGAAGTCCGGGGTGCCGGGCGCGTTGAACAGCACCAGCGCGCCGACAATGAACGACGCGACCCCGGCAGTTGTGAGCGCACCGTGCGTTGGCGCGTTGATATCAAGGATGAACAACACGAACGCGGTAATGAGAAAGATGATGCCGAACCAGTTGACCGGCAACACACCCAATCCGTAGATCGCAAGCGTAAGGCAGACCACGCCGATGAAACCAGCCACCCAGCCGCCCGGGCTTGAGATCTCGATCAAGACAGCCTGCACGCCAATGGCGATCAACAGGAAGGAAATGTTCGGGTTGGTGAGCAGCAGCAGGAACCCTTCGATGAAGGTCATTTCAAGCGGTTCTGTATTTTCCGTATCTGTATTGAGAGTGCGCGGACCGTTTCCCAATTGAACGGTGAACCCATCGAGCGCTTCGAGCAGGTCGTCCACGTTATCCACGACAAAATCGATCAGACCCGTTTCGAGCGCTTCTGTCGCTGTTACGGCTTTTGCCTCATCGATCATTGCTTCTGCAAGGGCAAGCGCTTCCTCTCCGCGCGGCGAGACAAAATCACGAATCGCGGCTTTCGAGATCTCCTTTGCCTTTGCCGCTGAAGTCGAATCAAGATTCTCGCCCGAACCGCTGATCGGGCTGGATGCGCCGATGGAGGTTTCGGGCGCCATAGCAGAGGCATGACCCGCCATGGTGATCATCGCTCCGGCGCTCCCTGCGATCGCGTTCCTTGGGGCGACATATACGACAACCGGCACATCGCTCGCGCGGATCTCGGTGATGATCTCGAGCATCGTATCGAGGTTTCCGCCTGGCGTGTTGAGTTGGATGATCAGGACTTCCGCATTACGGCGGTCAGCTGTCTCGATGCCGCGTTTGATGTACTCCAGCATCGGCGGCATGATGGGACCATCCGCGGTCATCACGATGGCGAGCGGCTCGTCGCTTTGTGCTCTTACGGGTTGAAAAACGAGCGAAAGGGACGCAAAAAGGATCAGGGACAGACCGAATATTCGGCGTATGTATTTCATCACTTGTACTCCATATCTTCATCATTATAATGTGTAAGGAGGCAAAATCATGACCGCTCAGACGAAATTAATGACTCCAAGAACGATCGTTCAACTCGTTCTTGTCCTTGTGGTAATGCCGTTACTGCCCATCATCATCTCCGGCGCGTGGGGTTGGTGGGAAGCCTGGGCATACGCAGCCCTCGGTTTTTTGGGCTTTGTCATCAGTCGCGTGCTTGCCTCGCGCCATCATCCAGACTTGTTGGCGGAGCGTTCGGGTTCGATGGGGCGGGAGGACGCCAAACCCTGGGACAGGGTTCTCGCGCCTGCAATGGCTCTCGGCTCCGTAGTTCCCCTGATCGTTGCCGGTTTGGATAAACTCAATGGTTGGACGCTTCCATTTGATCTCAACATCAAGATCGCGTCATTGGTCGTGATCGTAATTGGTTATGTCATCGGTTCATGGGCGTTGATCGAGAACCGCTTCTTCTCCGGCGTGGTCCGCATTCAAACGGATCGGGGTCATCACGTCGTCACAACAGGACCCTATCGCTTTGTCCGTCACCCCGGGTATGCCAGTGCCGTGTGGACATATCTTGCCACGCCCATACTTTTGGATTCCCTCTGGGCGCTCATTTCGACCCTCTTGCTGATCGGTGTTCTCATACTTCGGACCTCTCTGGAAGACCGCACTCTCCAAGCCGAACTGCCCGGGTATAGGGAATTTACTCAAAAGACGCGCTATCGTTTGTTCCCCGGCATTTGGTAGCTGCATCAGGTCAATTCGACGATCTCCACATCCCCCAACGCACGGCGGACATCTTCACTCTTCATGATGATCGCCATATTACGGATTCCCGACCCGATGGAGATTTCCTCCTCCCTCAAAACGGACGCGTCCAACAACACCCGAGCCTGATTCTTCATCCCAAACGGACTCACCGTCCCGATGCTGTATCCAGTCACTTCCAACACTTCGTCTTCGGTTGCCATCCGCACCCGTGACCGTTTCACGATGCCGCGCAGTTCCTTCCAATCCACCTGGTCAGGTCCAGCCATGAGTACCATCACGAACTCGCCAGGTTTCACTTGAAACAGGATACTGCGCACGATCTGTTCGGGTCGCTGGTTTCGGGCGGACGCCGCCTCCTCGAAACTGCGAACAGGTTTTTCGTGTCGAAAGAGGCGATGGGGGATCCCAAGCCCATCCAATGCGATGCTGGCGGGAGGTTTGCTTGAACCGTGCAAAATCGAAGCATTCATAGGGTTATTTATCATGGACAAATTGTGACAGGATGATCTTTCTTGTAGAGTAAAATCCATCCATGTCCAAATTCAAATCTCCTCTCACTCTGTTCATTTTTACGATAATTGTAATTGCTCTT
>DATDAG010000421.1:0-2993 GCA_036525495.1 Anaerolineales bacterium | reverse complement strand
GAAGGGTATGCCGTTTGTGGCGACCATAAATGCAATAACATCGTCGTAAGCTCCGATTATCCTCCCAGCACAGGCATCCCACCAAGTGACCCGGAATACATAGGATGGGTAACATTGCATGAGGTGGGTCATGCCCTCGGGCTGGGGCATACGACAAACCTTTGGGAAAGTACCGATATCATGGGCTACGGATGGCCAACTCTCGGTGAGCCGGTTCTTTCTGATTGTGATGTGGATGCGCTCAGGTTCGTCTTCGCATGGGTTTTCGAGGGAAGTGAGCCACACCCACCTGCACAGGGACCGTACGACTGCTCGCTGGATTGACGTCATGGTGATCCAGGTCAATTGAAGCAGAATCAGGCGGCGGCTTGGAAAGAACCGAGTCGCCGTTTGATATATAGGAGGATAACTGTAATGGATCAAAAAGTATTCCAAGGAGTTTTTCCTTATCTCGTCTCACCCATCAAAGAATCGGGCGAAGTGGATGCGGATGTGCTCACGCGCCTTTGCGAAGATCTGATTAAAGCCGGTGTGCATGGGCTGACGCCCTTAGGCTCGACAGGCGAGTTCGCATATCTAAACAGGAAACAGCGAAAGCGTGTCGTCGAAGTGGTCGTTGCCGCAGCAAAAGGACGCGTCCCCGTAGTGGCAGGCGTGGCATCGACCACGATCGCAGACGCCGTCCTACAAGCCCGGGAATATGAAGGGCTGGGTTGTGACGGTATTCTTGCCATTCTCGAAGCATATTTTCCCGTCTCAGAAGAGGGTGTTTTTTCTTATTTCAAAGCGATCGCTGATGCGGTATCAATACCCATCGTAATCTATACCAATCCGAACTTTCAAAGATCCGATCTCAACCTGCCGGTTATCGAGCGGTTGAGCCACATCCCAAACATCCGATATCTAAAGGACGCCTCAGCCAATACAGGACGCCTGCTTTCGATCATCGATCAGGTTGAAGGGCGGATGCAGGTCTTCTCGGCATCGTCCCACATCCCAGCCTGCGTCATGCTGATCGGTGGAGTCGGCTGGATGGCGGGACCCGCCTGCCTTGTCCCAAAACAAAGCGTGGAACTGTATGATCTTTGCAAACGCGGTGATTGGGACATGGCAATGGAACTTCAGAAAAAAATGTGGAAGTTAAACCAGGCATTCGCTCAATATAATCTGGCGACTTGCATCAAAGGCGGGCTACAACTTCAGGGATACGCTGTCGGCTCCCCGCTCCCACCGCAGACGCCATTATCGGCAGAAGGCATCGAAGACGTTAGACAGGCGCTTCATGCGATCGAAGCGTTACAAAATTAATCTTATTTGACGAGCATGATATGAACATATCCTACCGTAAAGCCACTTCAGAAGATAATTTCAATACATTTACTGTCTTTCTCAAATCCATCATGGACTACAGCAAACGCGCCGGGGTCACTGGCGTAACCGGCGGGCTTGAGCCTGAAAAGATCGATAAACTTTGGGAGCGGCGGCGTCTACTATGGGAGCATCTATCGTCTACTTGTGATCAATATTGGCTCGCCGAAAACGAAAATGGCGAGGTTATCGGTTATGCGCGCAGTATCGTCCGTGAAGAGCACCGCGAGCTGACAGAATTTTTCGTTATACCGGGCGAACAATCTGCAGGAGTGGGCAAAGAGTTGATCGCACGCGCCTTCCCAAACGATACAACACATCGCTCGATCATTGCCACCACTGATTTCCGTGCACTGGCACGCTATCTGAAAGCTGGGGTTTATCCTTTCACCACTGAGCTCTTTTTGGAGCGCGCCCCTGAACTCGTGAAATTTGAAGGTAACATTCAATTCCAAGCCACAGAAAATTCGGACGCAACGCTTCATATTATGGGTGAAATTGATTCGGTTATCCTCGGACATCGCCGCGACGAAGACCACCGGTATCTCATGCAGAACCGGACCTTATATCTTTACAAACGCAACGGGCAGGTTGCTGGTTATGGTTATATTTCAAAAGATTATTCTGGTCCTTTTGCCCTGCTCGATAAGAATGATTTCCCTGCTGTGCTTGCCCACGCCGAAACACAGGCACACCTTCTGGGCGCGGAGACTGTCGGATTTGAAACGCCCACAGTAAACACTGTTGCAATTGAATATCTGATGAGCCGAGGATATCGATTCGAGGGATTTATGACATCCATCTTGTCTGAAAAGCCATTCGGCAAGCTTGAGAATTACCTGCTGACCAGTCCGCCTTTCTTTTTGTAGGAAGTGTGCACCTTCATGAATATAACCATCATAAGCGTCTTAACAGGTGTAGCAGGTATGTTTGGTTGGGGCGTTTATGATTTTCTAGGTGGTGTTTACGCCAAACAGATCGGTCCGTTCAAGTCGCTGTTTTGGTCACAACTGGCAGGCTTGGCGTCTGTCTCTCTATTGACATTTGTACTGACTACAAGCTTCAATATACCCGTCCTGTCTATCTTATTGCTCCCGCTGGGTGCCATCTTTTACTCCGCGGGATACTTGTTCTTCTTCAAGGGATTCGAACTGGGCAATATCTCAACCATTGCTGCGGCCATGAATCTGTGGCCCGTCTTTACCATGCTGGTCGCCTTCATCTTCATGGGACAGCGTCTCACCACGACACAGACAATTGGCGTATTCACGATCCTGATCGGCGTTACGCTTGCATCCCTGAACTGGAGCGAAATTAGAAAAAATGGCTTCCGACTCGCATCGGGCGTCAAAGAGACAGTGACAGGCGCGTTTTTCTTTGGCATCTACTGGAACATCAGCGAGATCTTCTCCGAAGAGATCGGATGGTTGTTAACGACCCTGTTTATAAAACTTGGAATTATCATTTTTTTGCTGATTTTCTCTTCCTTCATCAAACGAGAGCTTGACCTCTCTCAAGCCACAACAAGAACAAAATGGATCGTCTTATTAATGGGGATCATCGAAGCAGGTGCCGTTGCCGTCGTCAATTATGGATTGACCATTGGAGATGCGATCTTGATCACC
>DATDAG010000420.1:0-4843 GCA_036525495.1 Anaerolineales bacterium | reverse complement strand
CTCTGAGCGAAGCGAGGAGTCTCGCTCGCTGGGTGGAGAGATCCTTCCCCTTCGCTATCGCTCAGGGTCAGGTTGGCAATCGGGGCATCTGAAATAATGATGTGTGCATTCGTGCCGCCAAAGCCGAACGAACTGATGCCTCCGAAGCGAGGTTGGTCGCGGCGTTTCCATGGGCGAAGATAAGTCCCGATTTCAAGACGAGAGTCTTCCAGCGAGAGATATGGATTAACTTCTTTTAAATGTAAATGCGGTGGAATGGATTCGTGTTGAAGTGCAAGGATCGATTTGATGAGTCCAGCGATGCCTGCGGCAGACTCAAGATGACCGATATTGGTCTTCACCGAACCAATCAAAACTCTCCCGTTTGAATCATCATCAAGTACAGCTCGCAACGAAGAGATTTCAATCGGGTCGCCGAGCGGCGTTCCCGTGCCGTGTGCTTCGACGTAACCGATTTGATGCGGAGCGACGCCTGCGTCAGCCAGTGCGTAACGAATGACATCTTGTTGAGCGAGTCCATTTGGCGCGGTCAAGCCATTGCTGCGTCCGTCCTGGTTGACCGCAGAACCACGGATCTGTGCAAGGATGTTGTCTCCATCGCGTAAGGCATCAGACAACCGTTTCAACACGACAACGCCGCATCCTTCGCCACGAACATAGCCGTCTGCACCCGCATCGAAGGTTTTACAATGTCCATCTGACGAGAGCATCCGCGCTTGCGAGAAAGTGATTGTTAACTCTGGTGTCAGGATGAGATTCACACCTCCTGCCAACGCCAGATCGGATTCGCCGTTTCGCAAACTTTGGACTGCCAAATGTGTTGACACCAAAGACGACGAACAAGCCGTATCCACTGCCATGCTGGGACCGCGCAAATCAAAGACATAAGACAAACGGTTCGCTGCGATGCTGTGCGCGTTACCTGTGCCTGTGTAGGCGTCGATCATCTCGGGGTTATCGAATTGCAGGCGGGAGTAGTCGTAACTGCTGATGCCAACGAAGACGCCCGTGCGAGTCCCTGCCAATGTTTCGGGTGGGATAAATGCATTTTCAAGCGCCTCCCAGCTCACTTCCAGCAGGAGGCGTTGCTGCGGATCCATGCGAGAGGCTTCTCGTGGAGAAATCCCAAAGAAGGCTGGGTCGAACAAATCCACGTTGTCGAGGAAGCCACCAAAACGGGTTGTGATCTTTCCCGGGTCGGGATTCTCCGAATGGAAAGCATCCACATCCCAGCGATCGGACGGGACTTCGCTGATCGCGTCCACGCCATTGCGGAGGAGTTCCCAAAATGCCTGCGGATTGGGAGCCTGCGGGAAGCGGCAACTCAAACCGATGATGGCTATCGGTTCTTTTGTGTAAGTTGATGATGATTGAATTGGTTTTGGTGTTTCTTTAATTTGTTTGGCTGGTTGTTTCTCATTTGCCAAATGGCTTGCCAGCAATTCTATCGTTGGATAATCCCACGCGAGGGTGGGGGAGAGTTTGCGGTCGAGGAAGGTTTCGAGATCGCCCGTGAGGCTGACGGCTTGCACGGAGCCAAGTCCGTAGTAGGTGAAGGGTTGACGCGGATCGATGGAAGGGGCATCCATTTCGAGGATGGATGCGATGCGCGTGAGGAGGAAGGTTTGGATTTCTTCCATCCTCATCCCCAGCCCTTCCCTCGCGGGGAGAAGGGAGCCAGAGTCCCCCTCTCCCAAAGGGAGAGGGGTGAGGGGTGAGGGAGAGTTCATCCACTCCCCAATCACTTCCAACCCACCCTTCAAAAACGCATTCTTTGTTGCGCGACGTTGGATCTTTCCGCTGGAGGTTTTGGGGATGCTCATCGGTTTGACGAGGACGATGGCGAAGACTTGCAGATCATGTTTTTCCGCAACGGCTTGACGAATGGCGGAGGTTACTTCATCCATATCTGGATTGCGGTTTTGGCGTGTGACTTCTTGGATAATAACAAGTTTTTCCTTGCCTTCATCCGTCACCGAGAAGGCGGCGCCTGCCGATGATTGTAATGCGACGTGGGCAGACTCAACCGTTAATTCAATATCCTGTGGGTAATGATTGCTTCCATGAATGATTATTAGATCTTTCAACCGACCCGTGATATACAGTTCACCTTCATGCAAAAAGCCGAGGTCGCCAGTTCGTAAGAACGGACCCTCATTTGTATTTGCGATGTGCGCATGAAAATGATTCTTTGTTTCCTCTTCCAACCCCCAATATCCCTGCGCCACGCTCGGACCTGAAATCCATATTTCGCCGACTTCATCTGCGGCACATTCTTCCAATGTATTTGGATTGACGATCACGATTTTTTGGTCAATAATGGACTTGCCACAATTGACCATGGTTAATGAGTATTCGTTATCGGCAGATGTAATATCAACTTTATCGCGTTCCAAAGATTTTCGGTCAATTGTCAATGTGCGGGGCGCGGACGGACCAGTGCCCCCCGAAACGATCAATGTGCTTTCAGCCATGCCGAAACAGGGGTAGAAAGATGTCTTTCGAAAGCCGCATCCAGCAAAGGCGCGGGCGAAGCGTTCCAAAGTCTCAGGGCGGATCGGTTCGGCACCGCAAAAGGCTAATTTCCACGAACTCAAATTCAGCGACTCCATTTGTTCGGGGGTGATCTTGTCCACACACAAGTCATAGGCAAAGTTGGGTGCGCCACTGGTAGTCGCTTTGTATTTGCTGATGGCTTCGAGCCAACGGAACGGTCGCTGTAAAAATGAAACGGGCGACATCAGAGTTGAGGGGCAGGCAATATACATCGGTTCGAGAATGCCGCCGATCAAACCCATGTCGTGATAACTGGGAAGCCAGAACGCGCCTGAATCATTTTCATCGATTTGGAAACCGTGCTGGATCGCTTTGAGATTGTGCATCAGGTTACCATGACTGAGCATGACTCCCCTGGGTTCGGAGGTGGAGCCAGATGTATATTGGAGAAATGCCAGCGTATCAGCGTTGATCCCCGGATGATGCCAGTCCGCTTCGATCCCCGCTGGAACCTGCTCGGTATTCAACCAGCTTAACCTCCCGAGATCAGACGAGTGCTCGAATCTTTGCTCGATGTTGTGGAGGATCGTTGAAGTGGTTAATGCAAAGGAAGCCTGCGAATCGGCAACGATAGATTGAATGCGCGGAACAGGCTTATTGAGGCGCGGCGGGTAGGCAGGGACGGCTGTCACGCCTGCATACATGCAACCAAAAAAGGATGCGATGTAATCCAGGCCGGGAGGATATAAAAGGAGGGCGCGTTCACCGCGCGCATTTTTATTCTCCAGCCATGCGCCTATGGCGCGCGCGCGTCGGTCTAATTCGCCATACGTGATCGTGGCAATATCTTCATCATTGTCCTGCACGAAACGATAGGCGAGCTTATCAGGATGCTCCTCTGCCCGTTTTTGCAGAAGATCAAGGAGTGTGTTGAATGTGGAGGGGGGATTGGAAATGACCAGGTGAGATGATTGCGCCATAAATAATTCTACCTAGTTTATCTGAATATATTTTAGTTATAACACAAAAGGACTTTGTGCATGATTTTACAAACGTTGCTTGCATGCCTTTTCGTAAAAAGGTATAATTTTTTCAATTATTATTTATTTTATCCAAATTATATTATTCTTTCACTGGGGAGGAATTTGTCGAGAATATGCCTTGATTGCAGGAATGAGGTATATGAAAACCCGTTTGCGCGCCCGTACAAAAATAGAAAAGGATACAGACCCGTGACCCAGCCGAGCAACTTCAAGCTAACATTACTCAACATTCAAAGCCCAACTTCATCTGAAGATTTCCAACTCGTTGAGCTGGAAATTGTCATTGGCCGCGAAGATTCCGCTGATTTGACGATCCCATCGCAGGCTGTTTCCCGCCGTCACGCAAAGTTGACGCGCGAAGGGGACGGTTATGTGATCGAAGATCTGGGGAGCAGTAACGGGACATTCGTTAATTCCCAAAAGGTGACCGGCAAACGCCGGCTCAACGCTGGTGACCAGATCCGTCTGGGGAACGCAGTCACCTTGGTCTATGATGCGCCGCGTGCGCCCGCTATTGAGGCTCCTGATAAGTTTGATGAATCAGCGGCAACGATTGCGCGGCTGACCCCGAAGATGCCATCCAGCGTTATGGTCACCTCGATCGGAGAGGAACCCCTGCCGTCCATGGTGGACGCGGGTCCACCTCGATTGGTTGTCACCATCGCGGGTGAAAATCCGAGAACACATACGCTGACCAATCAATCATTATCATTGGGGCGCAGTGAAGGCAACGATATTGTCATCCCCTCGCAGATCGTTTCGGGAAATCATGCGCGTTTGGAGAAAGCGGGGCGAGGATACAAAGTGACCATGTTGCCTGAAGCCAAGAACCCGATCCTGGTCGAAGGACGCCCGTTGGAAGGGGCACGCGAACTGCGTCATGGGGATATTCTCAGAATAGGCAGTCTCGATCCCGGTTTAATGGTCACGATGACCTACGATGCCCCAAGCCAGACGCCTCAGGAGATCGAACAGGATATTGTATTCGGCGAGAATACATTGATCCAGATTGGTCGTGATACCAGCAACGATGTTGTCCTCCCGTCACCTAACGTATCACGTTTCCACGCACAGGTGGAGCGGGTGGGTCAGCGTTTTCGTGTGGAGGACCTGCGGAGTTCCAACGGCACGTTCGTCAACGGGGAGCAGATCGAAGGATCAATATGGCTCAAGCCAGAAGACACCATTCGTATTGGTCAATATCGTTTCGTCATGGGCAGGGACCAGCTTGCCAAGTATGACGATAGCAATGGTTTACGGGTGGACGCCATCAACCTGAACAAATGGGTGCGTAAGGATCTGAA
>DATDAG010000419.1:0-18671 GCA_036525495.1 Anaerolineales bacterium | reverse complement strand
AGATCTTCCGTTATGTTGTGATACATATCATGCAAGATGCTTAAGTCAAATTAAATTTCATGCAGATAACTTGCAAAATTTTAAAGTTATATATCATCATAAAACCCTTTACATAAACTCAATAATAGATACAATCTATATAAGTTATACATCATCATCAAGTGATTCAAAATATGATATTGAATCAAAACAACATGATACATGATGGATGTATAAAACGATCAGGATAAACAACATTTACACTGAGATCATCTTGATCGATATAGAGAAAAGGACTCGACATGTATATCTGTGTGTTATCAAGTGTTCCCGACGATCCGAACGACAAGCCATACGATCCGTCGCCGCACATGAACGGATTCAAGTGGAAGCATCATCGCGTGGATCCCGTTGATGTGGAGAAACAAATGCGCGACCTCGTCAACGAAGGCGTGGATGTGTTCATCAATCTTTGCGACGGAACACCAGACGACGCTCTTTCGGGAATCGGGCTCGTACAACTCATGGAAAAAATGGGACTCGCATTTACAGGTGCAGACTCAAAATTCTTTGACCCCTCACGTCAGGAGATGAAAACCTACGCCAAGAAAGCCAGCGTCCCCGCGCCCGGTTGGGCAATGGTTGACCGCGTCGAAGATGTGGAACGCGTGGTCAAGAAATTACGCTACCCCATCCTCGTCAAGCCGCCTCATGGTTACGCCAGCATCGGCATCACACGCGATTCCCGTTGTGAGAACCTGGATCAACTCAAAGTCCAGGTCGGACGCGAGATCGAGATGTTCGGGCGCGCGCTCCTCGAAGAATTCATCGAGGGACGCGAGTTTACCTGTCTCATCGCAGAGAATCCAGACGACCCGAAGAAACCCATCACTTTCAAGCCGGTTGAATTCATCTTCCCCGAAGGTGAAACGTTCAAGCATTATGATATGAAATGGGTTGACTACGAAAGCATGTCCGTTGCGCCCGTGGATGATGCGCACATTGAGAAGACCCTGCGCGAACAGACATCCCGCCTGTTCAAAGCCATGAACGGAAATGGTTATGCCCGCTGTGACTACCGCATGGACGCTGATAGCACGATCCATATGCTCGAGATTAACCCGAACTGCGGCATTTTCTATGCGCCCCACGAACCCGGCTCGGCAGATTTCTCCCTCATCAAAGATCCGGTCTACAACCATCACAAATTCATGAACCTGATCATCCGTGCCGGGCAGAACAGGCAGTCAAAATTGCTCGCCGCCAAAATGAAAAGGCGACAGGTCAAGAAACAGCGTACCGAGCAAATGGCTTACGCATAAAACGCCACTTCCGAGGTTTGTGCCTCGGAAGTTTTTATATATAATACTGAACATGCCACTCCCCCACATAATTTCCAAATCCATCTTCCGGGGCTTCTATCACACCCTGCGCCTGATCTCCCGCGCAAAAGCCGAGTCGATCGAACGCAAGGTTCAGGTTGTGGATGAAGAACAACGCCTCGCCTTCGATTATATGTTTGATTCAGCCCTTCAAAGCGGGCCCAACGCCCGGATCGATTACAACCTACCCTACCCAAAAAGGGACTTTCTCAACTACTTGTGCGATTGGCGCGGCTACGTCGCGCACGGATCGCCTCTGTGCGACCTCGAAACACTTCAACCCATCCGCAAGAGCACGGATAAAAGCGAATTCGGCAACCGTCAGCAGATCTTCGCTTCACCCGATGCATCATGGGCCATGTGGTTCGCGATACTCGACAAGACCAAATACAGATCGACCAATAATGCCTGCATCCGTTTGGGTACCGGTGCAAACCGTATAAAACATTACTACTTCGGGCTTCCTAAAAATACCAGGGAGGAATACCCGTTCACAGAAGGAATGATCTACATCACGCATGCAGGCGATTTCCCCGACAAAAGGGAGATTCCCCTGCTCGATCTTCTCGATGCGGAGGTCGAGGAATGGGGAAGCACAAAATCGATCGTCCCGCTTGCCCGCATAAAAATGAAACCCGAAGACTTCCCGTATCTGGATAAAGTCCAATTTGCTTCATAGACCAGATAACCTTCCCCAATACACACAAGCGGACCCTGCTGGGGGTCCGCTTGTGTGTATATAATTAAGGTGATAGTTACTATAATGTGACTGTCACCTATATGACGGAGAAACTCATGCTCAAAAAGAAGATCGCATTCATCGGTCCTGGCGTGATGGCAGAAGCCATGATCGCAGGATTGTTACGCAAGAAACTGGCAAAGCCTGAGAACATCACGGCATCAGGTCCGCGCGAAGAACGCTTGAAGGAACTCCAAAAGAAATACAAGATTCAAACAACGACTGATAACCAATCCGCAGCGTCCCACGCGGATATGGTGGTACTCTCCGTCAAGCCGCAGCGTTTGAGCGACGTGATGAAGGAACTCAAAGGCATCCACTCCGACGCGTTGGTTCTGTCAATTATCGCGGGCGCGAACATGAAGAAGATCGGAACAGGGCTGAAGCATAAAGCCGTTGTTCGATCCATGCCAAACACGCCTGGTCAAATTGGAGAGGGCATCACAGTCTGGACCTCTTCCAAAGAGGTCAGCGAAGAACAGCAAGGCATGGCGCGTGCCATCCTTGGCGCGTTGGGCGAAGAAGTTTTCGTGGAAGATGAAAGTTACCTCGATATGGCGACCGCGTTATCAGGCACGGGACCTGCGTATGTGTTCCTCTTCACCGAAGCCCTGATCGACGCAGGAGTCCACATGGGATTCCCCCGCCGCATCGCGGAACAACTCGTCCTGCAAACGATCAAGGGATCGGTCTCTTACTATCACAATGCTGAACGTCACCCCGCCACCTTGCGGAACCAGGTCACCTCCCCTGGTGGCACGTCCGCCGAGGCGTTGTACTATCTCGAAAAGGCAGGATTCCGCACCGCGATCTCACGCGCCGTCTGGGCGGCGTATCAACGCTCACTGGAATTGGGGAAGGAGAAGCCAGGGCATATTGATGTTGACGCGTACGAAGAGTGAGCCCCTCCCCAAATGCGACACCTAAATTGTTCTAGCGATAATGACTTTGTTGTCGTATTTGGGGAGGGTGTCCGAAGAACGGGTGGGGCAGATTAACGGTCACACAATGTCGTTATCCCAATCCTTTGAAAACATCACAACCGAATGGTTGACTGACCTCCTGCAAATGAACAACCTTCTGAAACGTGGTTCGGTTGAAGAAATATACTTGCAATCCATATCTGATGTCCCCTTTGGTGCTCCAAAGATACGCAGATTGGAAATCGAGTACTCAATAGATGCCATCAGCGATGTTCCCAATAAAATCATATTGAAGATCGCCCCTAAAGAGAGGGAATTCCTCTTCTACACACGGATTATTGAACGGATGGGGGAAGTCTCTACACCCCGTTGTTATCTCGCCCAACAAAACGAAGGCAAATCGCAAGCCATCTTTCTACTTGAAGATTTATCTGGTACACACTTTCAAACAGAATATCCCGTCTCACCATCACTTGAACATTGTGAGATGTCGATTGATTGCCTTGCCTCATTCCATGCCTTTTGGTGGAATGACCCGCGTCTGGAAACGAAATTCCGCCAGAAAGTAACAAGGGGGAATTACTGGACAGGTCGACTCAATGACGCGATCGACAAACTTCCTGCCTTCCTCGATTTCATCGGTGACAGATTACCTACAGACCGACAAGGGATTTACGAAAAGGTTCTTGCCTCATCCAACCATCATTGGATGCCTGATAGCACAAGGAATGCCAAGACCTTCCTGCACGGCGACATCCACTTCTGGAATTTTCTTTTCCCAAAAGACCCATCCAAAAATGAAATCAGAATCTTCGATTGGAACTCTTGGGACATCGGCAAAGGGACGAACGACTTTGCTTACATGATTGGGCTCCACTGGTATCCCGATTTACGGCAAAGACGGGAACAATTTCTTTTGAAGCGTTATTATAGCAATCTTCTTGAACAAGGTATTTCAAACTACTCATGGGACGATTGCTGGCTTGATTATCGTGAGTCGTGCATCATGAATCTATTCATTCCTGTCTGGCAGTGGCAGAGTGGGACATCTGCCATCGTGTGGTGGTCACATTTGGAAAGAAGTTTTTTGACGTTTAATGATTTGGATTTGATTGAACTTCTCTAGCAGTATAATTCGGGGGCATTTCAAAACTAACCGTAAGGGCACGGCGGAGAATCGCAAGTCCGTTTGACGGAAAACCGTCGTGCTGTGCCCCTACATACACATCACCATGTCCCTCATCACTGTCTCCTCCCTCTCCAAATCCTTCGGCGCGGAAGACCTCTTCGCAGGCGTCACGTTCTCTGTTGCAAAGGGAGCGCGGCTTGCGCTTGTTGGCCCCAACGGGATCGGCAAGACAACGCTGCTGCGCATCCTTGTCGGAGAAGAGGATGCCTCGTCGGGGCAGATCGTCCGCGCGAAGAACCTGCGCATGGGATACCTCTCGCAGGAGGCGGACTTTGAATTGACGGGCGCGTTGTGGGATGTGTGCCTCGAGCCGTTCGCGGACCTGATCCGTATGGAAGGTGAGTTGAAAAAACTCGAAGGGGAGATGTCAGACCCATTAACCCGCGAGCAGGCTTTGGTCAGGTATGGAAGCGTGCAACATGAGTTCGAGGAGCGCGGCGGGTACATGTATCCCATCAAGATCAAGCAAGTCCTGACAGGTTTGGGATTCGATAAAGCTGATTATCAGATGTCGCTCGATCATCTTTCAGGCGGACAACGCACACGCGCGCATCTCGCGAGATTGCTGTTGTCGAATCCCGATGTGCTGCTGCTCGATGAACCGACCAATCATCTCGACATCAAAGCGGTCGAGTGGCTCGAAAGTTACCTCACGCAATGGGAAGGCGCGGCGGTCATTGTTTCGCATGACCGTTATTTTCTCGACCACGCCTGTAATGCCCTGCTCGAGATGGCAGTCAGCGGATCGGAATATTATCGCGGCAATTACACCACCTATTTGAACGAGCGTGAGATCCGTTGGGCGCATCGTTATGAACAGTATGAAAGCGAGCAGGAAAAACTTCTCAAGGAAGTTGATTACATCAAGCGAAATATATCAGGTCAGAACACATTACAGGCAAAGGGCAAACTCAAACGGCTGACGCGCATCGTGCAAGCCATCGAGCAGGTTGGGTTGGAGGCGGTGCTAAATTCGAATTGGGCGGAACTCGGTGTGAGCATGACAACCAGCCCGTTCAGTGTGGAGGAAGCCGAGCGCCGCGTGCGTGCGCTTCGTCCGCCGCGACGCGTCACGCCGGACCTGCACCTGCATCTGCGCACGGCGAGTCGATCTGGCGACCTGGTCATTCGCACTAAGGATCTGAAAGTTGGATATCCGCCCGAGGATGGACTCCCCGAAAAGTTTCTTTTCTCGTGTCCCGATATCGAACTGAGACGTCTGGATTGCGCCGCATTGATCGGACCGAACGGCGCGGGCAAATCGACCTTCCTCAAGACGATCCTCGGTTCTCTCTCGCCTCTAGCTGGTGAGGCGACTCTGGGAGCGAGTCTGCACGTCGGCTATTTCGCCCAAGCCCACGAGGGTCTCGACCCTGAGAAGACCGTGCTCGACGAGATCATCGTGGCATCTGGAATGCTTCCATACCAGGCGCGTGATTATCTTGGTAAATATCTCTTCTCTGGTGATGATGTGTACAAACTCGTATCCATGCTCTCGGGCGGCGAACGTGGACGTCTCGCCTTGGCAAAACTCGCTCTGGAAGATACAAACTTACTCCTGCTCGACGAACCGACCAACCATCTCGATATACCCTCGCAGGAAATCCTGCAATCTGTTCTGGATAATTATCAAGGCACGATATTGCTCGTCTCTCATGACCGCTATCTCGTGGATGCGCTCGCCACTCAAATTTGGGAGATCGATCCCGACGAATCGCAGATGACCGCCTTCAACGGCACATACTCGCAAATGAAAGAGGAGAGAGAAAAAGAAGTGGCGCGCTTGGCAACATTACAAGCAGAAAAAGCCGATTCTAGAAATTCGAATATCGAAGCCCGAAGGTCGAAGAACGCCTCCACGAAAGAGGAAAGACGAAAGCTCGCCCAGTTGCAAGAGTTGGAAAATACCATCGCTGAACTCGAAGAGACGTTGGCAAATCTTGGATCGCAGTTGGAGAGTCCGTTTGTGAGGCCTGAGGAGGCAGGGAAGCTGGGCAGCGAATACGAGCGCGTGCAAAAAGAGATGGATAAAAAGCTGGATGAGTGGGAGAGGATGCAGGGGTGAAAATGGCACAAAACAACGAACTTCTTCGTTGATAAAGTGAAAGGATATTATTCATCAATGAAAAACATTCTCATCGTCACCCCTCTGCAGGAGGAATACAACTACTTCTACGACAGTCTATCCACGCTAGGATTGGATTCCCAACCAGATAAGGTCAGCAAACTTGATGTTTATCGTTTCCTCGCGCTCAACCTCACCCTCGCTCGCGGCGGACATGGCAAAACCCAATTTGGGATACAAACACAATATTTGCTTGATCAGGCCCAGTTTGATTTGGTCATCTGTGCGGGTGCGGCTGGGACGTTGGCTCCTCAGGTCAATGTTGGGGATTTGATCGTAGCCACGTCCACGCTTGAGCATGATTACAATTTAAAGTTTGCAAAACGTCCCAATCCACAATTTGCTGGTGATGCAAAAAGCATCTCGCAAATCCAAGCATTGAATTTAACAGAAGCTAATTTCCAAGTTCATTATGGAATCATGGCAAGCGGAGATGAGGATGTGATCGAGGTCGAACGTGGCAGGGAACTGAGAGAGTTACATAACGCGCTTGCAGTTGCATGGGAGGGAGTTGGTGGTGCAAGAGCCTGTGCATTCAGCGAAGTCCCTTATCTGGAATTGCGTGGCGCGACAGATACGGCAGATCACAATGCGCCAGTGGTGTTCGATGTCAACTTGAAGATCGTGATGAAGAATATTGCTTTCCTACTTTACAGGTGGTTGAGCAACTGAAAGATCGAAGTGCTATACTATTCCTAGACACGGGGGACATCCGTTTCCAAAAAGGAGGCATACATGTCCTGGAAGAATCAACTACGAAGCGACTCATTGCCGTGGCTGCTGGAGTCTGAGAATCCCGGCGTCCGTTATCTGGCGATGCGGGACCTTTTCGATCTTTCCCCTGATGATAAAAAACTGAAAAAGGCGCGTAAACTGGCTCATAAGGAGGGACCGATCGCGCATGTGTTATCCAAAATGAAAGAGGATGGATACTGGCAGAGAGCAGGGACGGGCTACGGTCCGAAGTACAAGTCCACGGTGTGGGCGTTGCTACTGCTGGCGCAATTGGGCGCGTCAATGAAGGAGGATAAGCGCATCCGGCTGGCGTGCAAATACTATCTGGACCATGCCCTAAGCCCGGGCGGGCAAATCTCCGCGATGACCAACAACGCTCCCTCAGGGACAGTCGACTGCCTGCAAGGGAACATGCTCTGGGCGTTGATGGAGTTGGGGTACGCAGACAAACGCATGGAAAAAGCTTATGAATGGATGGCACGCACGACCACAGGCGAGGGAATCGCACCGATGAAGGAGAAACATGCGGAGGTCCGTTACTACGCGGGGAAGTATGGTCCAAACTTCGCGTGCGGGGCGAACAATAAACTTCCGTGCGCGTGGGGGGGAGTCAAAGTTTTGCTGGCGCTGAGTCAGGTTCCAGTTAAGAAACGAACCGTGCTCATGAAGAAGGCGATACAACAGGGTGTGGATTTCTTCTTCGGCGTGGATCCGTCTACGGCAGATTATCCAAACGGCTGGGCAGAAAAACCGAGTGGCAATTGGTGGAAGTTCGGCTTCCCCGTGTTCTACGTCACAGATATTTTGCAGATCGCAGAAGCGCTGGTGCGGTTGGGCTATGGTAAAGACAAACGCTTGAAGAACACTCTTGAACTCATCCGCTCAAAGCAGGATGAGCAGGGACGTTGGCCATTGGAGTACAACTACGATGGCAAAACCTGGATGCGATTCGGGAAGATGAAGGAACCGAATGAGTGGGTCACATTGCGGGCGATGAAGGTGTTGAAGGCGGTTAGGTAAACGAGCGCTCAGGGAAATTTCCCACAGAGCGGGTGATTAAATGTAGAATTAACTAATGCTCAAGAACATCCGCATCGTCGCACTAGCTTCTTTCATGGAGGGATTGGTAATACTTATTTGGCTGGCATCCATCCCCACCAGCGGAACGTTTTCGCCTGTACGATTGGTATCACTGTTTGGAATTTTACTGGTTGCTTTGGGGTGTTTGATTGGTTTCATTTATATCAAGTCGGAGAATTGTTTTGCACAAAAGATCTCGCAGATCGCAGAAGGTAAATTCGGGCTTCCCCTTTCATGGCTGTTGACAACGATATCGCTTGCTGTGTGGGTAACGATCCTTTACAAAGACCTGTTGCTCGCCGTCATTGACGAGGCGGTATACGCACGACTATTACCCATTGCAGTGTTCGGCATACTCTTGTGCCTGCAACTGGGTATACTATTTCTGATTCCCAGCATTCACAAAGACTTGTGGAAAAATGTATTCGGCCCAGTATGGAAACCGACCATTGTCATTCTGGGGTGTTTCCTTGCAGTTTGGGTCTTGATGTCAGTAACCCATCTCGGTTTTGTCTTTGACAATGTGGGACTGAGTTGGGGACCACCAGGGACGCCAATCTCTTTTCAGCAGATCAATCTTGTAGTCGCTGTCAGCGCATCGCTGGCATTTGCTTATTACATTTCGCAGTTGCATATTTCGCTTTCATCACCGGTCAGAGATATTCTCATCTTTACAGGATTGTGGGGACTTGCCGTTGTCTTATGGTGGAATGCGCCTATTAGTGAAACGCATTTCAATCCGCCTCCAATGGCGCCGAATTATGAGACCTATCCCAACTCCGATGCGTTAATCTTCGACAAATCAGCGTATCACTTGCTGTATGGCATTGGCTTCAGCAATCAACTGCATCGTAGACCGATATATGTTGGCATGTTGGCGCTCTTTCATAAGTTTGGCGATTCTGGTTATGAGAACACGATCTTCCTTCAGATACTTGTTTTGGCGTTCATACCACCCCTAACCTACCTGCTCACATCGAAACTATCCAACCAACTCGCAGGTCTTATTGCGGGTGGGCTGATCCTGCTCCGCGAGAAGAACACAATCGAACTTTCAGGCAGGATCGTGACGTCAAATGCCAAACTCATGATGAGTGATATGGTTGCAATGCTTGGCGTTATTGCATTCATATATGTCACCGCCAAGTTGTTGTCTGCCAAGGATCGAAGAAGCCCCTGGTTGTTGGGAATTACCGGCGCCTGTCTAGGATTAACAGCCCTAGTACGCGCGCAAGTATTTATACTGGTTCCTCCATTGTTACTGTTCATTCTTTTGGAAAGAAGACCGTTAAAGATAAGGATAAGAGAAACAATACTTGTCATTCTCGGCCTCACGCTGGTTATATCCCCATGGGTTTGGCGGAACTGGAACCTGACCAGCACGTTTGTTCTCGACGACCGAGGAGAGGAAAAACTCCTGGCACGCAATTATTCGCAAAACCCCGTTGCGTTCCCGCCACTGCTTGCAGGTGAAACAGAGAAGGAATACTCTGCCCGCATCAAGCGAGAGATCATCGCCTACGTTATCGAACATCCAGCAGATGTGGCATTTTTCGTTTCGAATCATCTTTTCCGTAATCTGGCGACCAGCGCAGTCTACATTGCACCGGCGTATTCGACCGCCGCACACCTGGATCTTGTTGATCAAACCCAGTTTTGGGACGATTGGGATGGAATGCTGACCAGCAGTTCAAGGATCCCCTTATTCGTTACACTGGTGCTCGTCGCTTTTGGGATAGGCATTGCCCAGGCAAAAGACTCGCACGCGGGATGGTTTCCCTTCGTAGCTTTCCTATTTTACAGCGTTGGTAACGCGCTAGTCCGCTCATCAGGCTGGAGGTTCTCCCTGCCGGATGATTGGATCGTTCTTGTTTATTTCAGCATCGCGCTCGCGTATCTGCCTTCCAAAATCAGATTTACGTTTGACGGACAGAAAACCGTTCAAGATGATAATTCGAATCTTCATGTTACACAAAAACCGATCTTTGAAGTGATCATCCTTTGTCTCTTCCTCTTAGTTGGAGCATCAATGCCCATTGCAGAATGGCTCATTCCTGTAAACGATTTTTCCAATCTTGCGGAGGATGCCGAGGAAAAGTTGTCACTTGAAAACATCCTCTTACAAACCGAACTCAAGACCTTCCTCGAACAGGAGGGTGCAGTTTTCTATTCCGGCCTAGCCCTTTATCCCCGCCATATCACACCTAACAGCAGGATCTATCTGGCAAATGCCCCGGAAGATTTCAGATTCCTTCATTTCTGGCTAATCAATGATGGTGATCATCAGATCGTTCTCCCGCTCTTAGATTCCCCAGGCGACTTCCCCCACATGTCAAAGGTTTCCATCATTGGCTGTCAGGAAGACAATTACATACTGGCATGGGCAGTCATCCAGCACACGCCCGAAGAGAAAATCATTCTCCAGGGATCCCGCTTCACATTCTCCTGTCCACTTGCTGAACCGGGACAGAATTAACACCTCCCAAAACATGCCAATTTGACAGGGGCGGGGTATTTGGTATAAGTACTGTGGAGGTACATCATGTCCAAAATCGTATTCAGGGGAAAAACTTATAACAGTGTGTTTGAGATGCCAAATGATATTCGCGAGGCATACCAGATCGAAAAACGAAAACGCCCAGATGAGACCAATGCATCGAAACCATTGACGGAATTCGTCGAAATGTCGGATGAGATCCGGGAACTCTACGAACGCGCGCTGGGAAATGTGGAAAAAAAGCCCGCTTCGTCCAAACCTTTGAGCGATTTGCCGAGTAGTGAGGATATCTTCCGCCGATCCGCCCCGCCTGAGGAAAGCATGTATCGTCCATCACGAACGCCCAATCCGCCTGCACATCAAGCGATCGAGGAGGATAACGGTTCCCGCAGGCTGGCTCTGACACTGGTGGTGCTCATGCTGCTTGCCGGCATTGCCTTCTTCGTACTGCAAAACGCAAATTAAGAAAAGGACCGGGAGTCACCGCTCCTGGTCCTCTGCGTCCTTTTTCGGGCTACACAGAATAACTCTCCCCCGGTTTCAAAACCACAGCCTTCGCCTTCGTTTCCTTTTGCACACGCGCCGCCCAGACGTTCGCGTCCTGCACGAGCAGATCCCAGGTATTGTAGTGGATGGGGATGACTGCCTTCGGTTCCAGCATTTTGACCGCGCGTAACGCGTCATCGGGGCCCATTGTGTAGTTATCGCCAATGGGGATGACAGCCAAGTCCAAGCCCTCTTCGCCGATCAACTTCATATCTCCGAACAGACCGGTATCCTGCGCGAGGTAGATCTTTTTGCCGTCGTTCGTTGTCAGCAAAAAACCTGCCGGGTTGCCGCCATTCGAGCCATCTGGCAGCGCCGAGCCATGCAGGGCAAGTGTCAGTTTGAGATAGCCGAACGGATGTTTGAAGCCGCCGCCGAGGTGCTGTCCGTGAGTCTTTTGAAGTCCGTGCTTTGCTTCGAACCAACCTGCAATCTCGAAGTTGCTGACGACCATTGCGCCCGTGCGTTTTGCGATGGAAACGGTATCGCCCACGTGGTCACCGTGTCCGTGGCTGACAAGGATGAAGTCTGCTTCAACAGCCTCGGGGGAGATAGGAGAAGCGGGGTTTCCGTCAAAAAAGGGATCGATGATGAGTTTGTGTCCGTCCGTTTCGAGTCCGAGCGTGGCGTGTCCGTACCAGGTGAGTTTGTTTGACATATGAACCTCCTTTGATAAGTTTTGTAGGTCAGGCTTGCAGCCTGACACATCTTCTGAGATCCTTGAATTGGCGGGTTGGAAACCCACCCTACGATCATAAAAACAAGTATAGGCAAAATCTGATAGGAGTCAATTGCTGTTGGCAGGTGGGAGAAATAAATCTATAATGAACGGAACAACCTATTGGAGTATTGTATGAAACCAACCCTTCGTCAACGCCTTCGCTATCATTTCGACAATTTGATGTCGCGCGGCACACCTGCCATGATCGGGATGCTGTTCGCGTTATCCCTTGCCATCGTAACCATTGCGGGTATCGTGATTTCGATATTCAATTTCACAAAGTTGGACGACCCCACACCCCTGCCGTTCGGTGAAGCCGCATGGGAAAGCCTGATGCGCACCCTTGACCCCGGCACAATGGGCTCAGATACCGGCTCCGGCTTCCGCGCCGTCATGTTGTTCGTAACGCTCGGCGGGATCTTTATTGTCAGCGCGTTGATCGGCGTGTTGAACAATGCCATAGAGGGACAGATGGAACGCCTGCGCAAGGGACGCTCGCGCGTGCTCGAATCGAACCATACGCTTGTGCTGGGATGGTCGGCCCAGATATTTACCATCCTCGATGAGTTGATGATCGCCAACGAGAATCAATCCGGGGCGCGCATTGTCGTTCTGGCAAACAGGGATAAGGTGGAGATGGAGGACGAGATCCGCGACCGGGTCGAGGTCAAGGGAAAGACGCGCATCATCTGCCGAAGCGGAGACCCGATCGACCCGAACGAGATCGAGATCGCGAGTCCGCATACCGCAAAATCCATCATCGTCCTGCCGCCTGAAAACAGCGATCCTGATACCGATGTCATCAAGACCGTGCTGGCGATCACGAACAGCCCGCACCGCCACGAAAAGCCTTATCACATCGTCACGCAGATTCGCAAGGCAGAGAACCTCAGCATCATCAGGATGATCGGCGAAAAGGATACAGTGCAGACCGTGTTCACCGAGGAGATCATCGCGCGCGTCGTCGCGCAGACTTCGCGCCAATCGGGCCTTTCGGTCGTGTACACTGAGTTGATGAATTTTGGCGGCGATGAGATCTATTTCAAGAATGAGACCGAGCTTGTGGGAAAGACCTTCGGCGAAGCGTTACTCATGTACGAAGACTCGTGCGTGCTGGGTCTGCGCAAGGCAAACGGCTCGATCCTCTTCAGCCCGCCGATGGATTCACTGATCGAAAGCAACGACCAGGTCATTGCCCTTTCGGAAGATGACGACACGATCCATCTTTCAATGTACGCGACCTCGCTCAGCACGGACTCGAACCTGATCCCCATCCATCAGCAGATGATACGCTCAAGCCGTCAGCTGCAAAAATCCCGTCCCGAAAAATGCCTCATCCTGGGCTGGAACCGAAGCGGTGCGATCATCGTGCGAGAACTGGATCATTACGTCCCGAAGGGGTCACTGCTGACCATCGTTGCAGATGTCTATGGGATCGAAAAACAACTCAAGGCACAAGGTGTCAAACTGAAGAACCAAAAACTTGTCGTCGAGGACGGAGAGACCACAGATCGCGCCCTGCTCAAAAAACTTAACGTGGAAGATTACGACCACGTCATTGTGCTGGCGTACAGCACACTCGAACCGCAGGAAGCCGATGCAAAAACCCTTGTCACACTCCTGCACCTGCGCGACATGGCTGGGCAGGATGCAACGCCATTCTCCATCGTCAGCGAGATGCTCGATATCCAAAACCGCGAACTTGCCGAAGTCACCCAGGTGGATGATTTCATTGTCAGCGAACATCTCATCAGCTTGATGCTGGCGCAACTCTCCGAAAACTCCGAACTGTTCGATGTGTTCGAAAATATCTTCGACCCCAAAGGCTCGGAAATTTACCTCAAGCAGATCAGCGACTATGTCGAAACGGGAACGCCCGTCAATTTTTATACGGTCGTCGAAGCGGCGCGCCGGCGCGGTGAAACTGCCATCGGGTATCGCCTTGTCTCCGAAACAATGGATGCAGACAAAGCATACGGCGTTCATACCAACCCCAGGAAATCAAGAGAAGTAACATTCACCCTCGAAGATAAAGTGATCGTGATCGCAGAAGAATAATCACAACGCGGCGATCTCAACCCCATATTTCTTCAACGCTTCGCGAACTGCTTTTGTATTGTCCGCCGCGCGCGGGTGGTCGCCATGCAGGCACAGCGTTTCCACGTTCACGCGCCTGCCGTTGAAATCGATCCCGTTATTAACAAGCTCGATTGCATGTAACGCAATCTCTTCAGGCGACTCGATGATCGCATGAGGCTCTTTGCGTGAGACCAGCGTCCCATCGGGATTGTAGTTGCGATCGGGGAATCCCTCGTTCGCAACTCTTAACCCGATTTCGATCCCCGCCTCGACCAACCCCGAACCTGCCAGCCCAACCAGAACTAAATCCGCACTGAATCTATTTACTACACGTGCAATGGCGGCTGCCAATTCCTTATCTGTCGCAGCCTGGTTATATAACGCCCCATGCGGCTTGACGTGTCGTATCTCCATGCCTTCTTCTTTGGCTATCGCAGCCAGCGCGTTGACTTGTTCCAGAATCAACGCTTCCACATCGTCCGGCGGCAGGGATATTTCGTTACGTCCGAACCCTTCCCTATCCTTCCAACTCGGGTGCGCGCCGACAGCCACCCCATATCGCTTTGCCAATCGGACAGTTTCGCGCATGGTGTCCGCGTCGCCTGCATGGAATCCACAGGCAATGTTTGCAGATGTGATGAACGGCATGATGTTCTCATCGTTGCCGATGTTCTCACCCATGTCGCAGTTGAGGTCTATGTTCATAATTCCAATCCTTCCTCGGTGGTCAAGTGCGCCGAAAGCACATATCGAGACCGCCACTAAGCAACGTTGCTCTTGTGACTTGGTGGTCGAGTAGGGCGAGACGACAGTCTAGCCTGTATCGAGACC
Source organism: Anaerolineales bacterium (assembly GCA_036525495.1). GTDB lineage: Bacteria > Chloroflexota > Anaerolineae > Anaerolineales > Villigracilaceae > Defluviilinea. Next base: position 3,845 of record DATDAG010000419.1, on the reverse strand, counting down.
ACCAAGTCACTCTTCATTCCTCCACAATCCTCTCCAACCCGCTCATCAGTTCACGATACTTTTTCTGCGCCTTTGCAACAGTTGTCCTTCGAAAACGGATCTTGCTTTTATTCGGCACACATTGCGCAAGCAGGGGAAGGTCCGCCCTCGCAACACCTCCGATCTTGGGATAGCCGCCCGTTGTAGGAGAGTCTGCCATCATGACGATGGGCTGTCCGTTCGAGGGGATTTGTATCGCGCCCATCGTCATCCCTTCGGAGATGAGTTCAGTTTTGCTGCGACGAATTAGCGCCGCGCCTTCGAGTCTGTATCCCATACGGTCGGAGGTGTTGCTCACAGTGTATTCGCTCGATAAGAATGTTTCGATGCTTTCGTCTGTAAAATATTTTTCCTGTGGTCCCATAATCACATCTACGGTTGGGTTATCGCCATAAAGCGGACGCGCTGATTCGGGCAATGTCCGCGCGGCGAGGTTGTTTAACGGACGTGATGGAGTCCCCAATTTCAACACATCACCGACTCGCAGCTGTCTGCCGTCGAGTCCGCCAAAGGGACCGCGAAGGTATGTTGATCGAGAATCAAGTATCGGCTTGGTCTGAACGCCACCTGAGACGGCAAGGTATGCCCATAGACCAGAATCCAGTTTGTTGAGTCGCGCTGTCCATCCTGCGCGCATGTAATACGAACTCCAAAGGGGGAAATCCCAGATATAGACCGACAAGCCAAAGCCAACACCAGCAACCGCGATAACGCAATCATGCAAAGCGCGAAAGGCGATGTCGCCCAAACCGATCTCGATGGCGGCACAGTTCGGGTCATTGCCCGACAGCTGGTTCGCGGCGTGGAGGGCAAACGCGTCCATCGGACCCGAGGTCGGCACGCCGAATTTACTCCAGCCTGTGCGACCAGAGTCTTGAACCGTGGCAAGGCCGTTGGTTTCTATGAAATCAAGAGTCATTGTCAACAACAAATTTCACTTCGTCACCCGGTGCAAACAGGAACGGAGTCTCGGATTTGGGATCGAACAATTGCAACGGAGTCCAGCCGATGAGCTGCCAGCCGCCCGGTGAAGCGATCGGATAAATTCCGGTTTGCGAGCCTGCAATGGCAACCGTCCCCGCGGGGATGCGCGTGCGCGGCGTTTCAAGCCTCGGCATGATGAGCGCGTCGTCGAGTTTTCCCATGTAGGGAAAGCCCGGCGTGAAGCCCATCATGTAGACTGTGTATGTTCTTTGCTTATGGATGCGGATGATATCTTCAACTCGTAATCGAAGATATGATGCAATATTTTTCAAATCGATCCCATATTCACCACCGTATCGCACCGGGACCTCGACCTGCCTCGGCTTTCGAGTCACGATTTCATCCACCTGAATTATTTTCTCGCGCATAAAATCCCTGACCTGCGCAAATGAAATGATGAGCAGATCATATTGCACGAGCAATGTCGCGTATGCAGGGACAGTTTCGATGATGCCCTGCATGGATGAAGCCTCTACAAGACGCGCCAATGCATGGACGCGCTGATTGACAGAGATGCCAATTTCATCCCCCAACTGCACAAGCAGGGATGAATCTCCGAGCGGGACGATCTTGGGTCTGGCTCGCATGCGGATATTCTACTGGAGAAATCTCCCGAGTTTCCGAATAAAAACAGGGGCTTTTACGTTAAGATAATAGCAAGAGAAAAGGAAAACCCAACGGTGGTAGCGGTTCAGGCAGTCAATGAGAAAGAGTTGGTCGTCAGTGCGCAGAATGGAGACAGAAATGCATTCAGCGAATTGGTCCGTATCCACGCTCAGGTTGTGTGGAACGTAATCTACCGCATGTGCGGAGATGTGCAAATCGCCGAAGACGCCGCGCAGGAGACTTTCATCAGAGCCTGGCAGAACATCGACTCCTTCCGCCCGGGGACACCGCTCCGTAACTGGCTGTACCGCATCGCTGTCAACGCTGGGACAGATATGCTTCGCAAGGAGAATCGCATTCTGCCCGACGATATCGGAGACCTGCCCCTGACCGATGGGCGACCCAATCCCGAATCGCTTGTGTCACAAATTGAACAGACAGTTCTGGTGCAAAATGCGATTCTGTCTCTGCCAGATGCAAGCAGAGCGGTGCTTGTACTGAGAGAATACGAAGGGCTATCCTATCAGGAAATTTCGTCCACACTGGATATCCCAGTTGGAACAGTCATGTCACGATTGAATTATGGACGCACTTTATTAAAAGAAAAACTGCAACCGCAAATGTCTTTACTGGAGGCTGAACATGTCTAACCACGTTACTGAAGGGTTGAATGCCTATTTTGATGGTGAGTTGAAAGGCAGAAGGCTTCATCAAGTGGAAGAACATCTCACCAAATGTGAAGCCTGTCAGGCAGAATTGGTATCTTTACAGGGATTATCGGCGCTGTTGCAGGAAGTCCCTGCGGCAGAGTTCACATCGAACGAGACTTTTGTCTCACAGGTGAACCTGCTTCTGCCCCAACGACCTGCTGCATCCACAAGACGCAAGGTTCTGGACATTGGCTGGTGGATGCTCCCGGTCGGTTTGTTAGCCGCATGGATATTTATCAGTACATCCAGCCTCATCAGCAACATGGTCTCTGCGGCGAATAACTTTGGATTATTGGACAGCACAAATGCGCTCATTTCAGACTCGTCTGAAAACGCAATCTGGACAGCAAGGCTGGGGCAGGTCGGTGTGTTGCAGGGCGACAGTCTGCAATGGGCTGAAACGACCGAGAACTTTACAAGGAACGTATTACCGCAGTTCATCTGGCAGGTATCGATCGCGTTTTTATACCTGGCATGGATCGCGATCTGGTGGGCACGCCAAACGCGTCAGGAGCAGGTACCACTCCTCCAAGGCTGAGGCAGGTTCACAGTCAAGAAAGAACCGAATAAGTTTGTAACAAGGAGAATACAATGGATCCCGTCAAAATCTTAAAACGTGCATGGTACATCCTGTGGAGCTATCGAGCTCTTTGGGTATTTGGCCTAATCCTCGCATTGACCGCTGCAGGCTCAAGCGGAAGTAGTGCGAACAATGGAAGTCGCTGGACAGTTGATTCGCAGCAAAGCTATCAAGTGGAACAATTGCCCGATGCCATCCGCGATGGCTTACGTGATTTGGAAAGAGCCTTCGAAGAAGCAGAACGCAGCATTGAATTTGACCTCGGGGAATTGACCTCTGTTCTGTGGATCGCCGCTGTTTTCATCCTGCTCATGCTGGTGTTCGGAATTGTGATGGCAGTTGCCCGCTATGTTTCCGAAACTGCTGTCATTCGCATGGTGGATAAATATGAAGCCGCTGAAACCAAGATGACCGTTCGCGAAGGCTTTCGCACTGGCTGGTCGGTCACATCCTGGCGGCTATTCCTGATCAACCTGATTCTGCACTTGCCAGTCATTATATTGCTGGCCATCATGGTGATCGCTGGTTTTTCCATCTACGCCTCCATCAAAAGTGGGAATGAAGCCTATGCTGCAATGAGCATCATCAGTACGATCGGGTTGCTTTTCCTGCTGCTCTTTGTGGTCCTGATCTTGAGCATCTTTCTGCGATTGCTCCGCCACTTCCTCTGGCGGGTCTGTGCTCTTGAAGATGTCGGCGTAGGTGAATCATTCAGCCGAGGCTTCGCACTGATGCGTGAGAATTGGAAGAACATCGGGTTGATGTGGCTGGTCATGATCGGTCTCGGCATCGTATGGGCAATCGTGTCCTTTGTCATCGTGCTGTTCACACTGCCACTTATCCTCGTCACCCTCATCATTGCGATCTTTGTTGTGGCAATTCCCGTGCTGCTGTTGGTTGGTCTCTTCAACCTGTTCATCGGTAAC
>DATDAG010000418.1:0-6831 GCA_036525495.1 Anaerolineales bacterium | reverse complement strand
GGTTCCAAGATCTGCAATTCGCCCCCCGAAACGGTCACATACGTTGCATACAACCACCCCACTCCGCCCGGCGCGTCAGGGTAGGCAACCTGCACCCATTCACGCCCTGGCGACGCGCCAAGCGCGGGAAGGACATCGCCGGGAAAGACTCTTCCAACAATTGGATAATAAACCGTGCTAGGACCGCCGCGCACATTGATTGGCTCACTATAGATAACAGTGACCACAATACCAGACTGGGCTTGCACATCTCCATACGCCCAAACCTGCCCCGGCGTAAGGAGTATCACCAGGCTGATAAAATATCCCATTAAGACCGCACCAAGGAACTTAAACCAAATCCGCTTCATAAACGTAGACATTGATATACATGAAACACGACGACACGCCGTCGCCGCTTATAAAAGGATTATAATCTAAAACATGGAACGAAGAATCCTGCACGGGAACATTCAACCAAACGATATTGCCCACGCCTTAATGGCTGAATTCAACCGGGGCAATCTGCATGCTCAGACGATTGGACAGGTAAACAAACTTGCCGTGCAGATCGCTACGCGCATTGGGGCACAGTCCGGTGGGCAGACAGCCTTGACCGTTTCTGTACAAAAGGTCGAAGATGGGATCATGATCGAGATCGGTCAGCAAGCCTGGCTTGGAGTTGCGGCGAGTTTGGGTCAGACCGCCATTTCAGCCCTTCGCAATCCGTTCAGCCTGCTGGGGCGGCTGGATGACCTGGCACAAGATATCCAGAACATGCAATTGCAGGAAAAAGTGTGGAGAACGATTGACCGCGCCGCGGCGGCTCTGGGCGCGTCTCATGAACTCTCCGAACGCTTGCAACGCGTCATTTGTGTGTACTGCGAAACTGCCAACCCGCTTGGGGAAGGCTCCTGTATTGCCTGCGGCGCGCCTCTCGGGGATGCTCATCCCACCACCTGCCCCAATTGCGGGTTCGCCGTTACTAAGGACGAACGCACCTGTCCAAATTGCAATCAGAAACTATGACATTTTAAATCTGCAAGCATATTGTTCTTGCAGATTTTTCCTCTCACACCTATAATGACGAAAACGCTCAAGCGAATCAACAATGAATGCGAAACTAGACCAATTGGAAACCAAACTGCAATCGTTATTCGAGGACCAGATCATGGCGATCCTGCCGGGGTTGACGAGCGAGGATAGGGTTATACAAAAACTTGCGCTGGCGTTAAAACAGAACATCGTCGAGCAAAAAGAGAACGACTCAATTGCCCCAAGCACCTTTACTTTGGTCGTGTCCGAGGATTCGTCTCCCATGTGGAAGGAATCGCGTGTGTTGGATGCCATCAAGAACGTGATCGTCGCGGCAGTCAAGGATGCAGGGTTAAAGTTTGAATCACAACCGACGATTACAATTGCAACAGATGACTCGTTTTCGAAGAACGAAATTTCTGTGATCGCATCCCACAAACTTGAACCTGTGGAGGACACAAAAGGCATGGTAATTGACACGCAAAGAGACCACAAGAGTTCCGAACCCATCCCTGAAAACGCTTTCCTGATCGTCGAGGGCGTCAAAGTGTACCCGCTCAAGGATTCTGTGGTAAACGTGGGGCGCAGGATGGAAAATCATCTCGTCATTGACGACCCACGGATCTCGCGAAACCATGCGCAACTCCGCTCCATCAATGGGCGGTATGTCCTCTTCGACCTGAACTCCACTGGCGGCACTTTCGTCAACGGACAGCGCACCAGCCAGACTGTCCTTTACCCGGGGGATGTAATTTCATTGGCTGGAGTGGCTCTGATCTTCGGCCAGGATACTCCCCCGCCGCGCCCGGACCTCAATGAGACTTCACCGCTTAAGGATGCAAACGCCAGCGAACGCCCAACAGCAACCCTTGACCACAGCACTGTTGATATCAAAACCGACAAACTCAAAAAAGACAAAAACCAGGACAAATGACCGCAACAGTCGTCCTTGTCTTGCGGATTTTGCTTGCCATCGTCTTATATATATTTCTTTGGCGGGTTTTTCAGGCACTCTGGCAGGAACTCAAACAGCAAGGCACCCTTCTCTCCTCACAAAAAAAGCCGAACATCCACGTGGATGCAAGAATGGAAGACGGCAAGGAATACAAATATCATTTCTGGCAGAATGAGTTCGTCATTGGGCGCGCGTCGCATTGCGACATTTCACTGACAGACGAAGCGCTCTCCGCCAGCCACGCCCGTGTATCCCATCACCATGGACATTGGTGGCTGGAGGATCTCGGCTCGACAAACGGGACATTCATCAATCAGGAACAGGTCACAGTCCCTACCGTCATCATCACTGGTGACCGATTCCAGTGTGGGAACACGAATTTCTCGCTCCGCATTGATCTGCTCGACGACAAATTTTCATCAAATACGCAAGATGAAATCGGAGGTCCAACATGATCGAACAAACGACCTTGGCAATCATTGGCGGATCGGGTCTGTATGCCATGCACGGACTCCAGGACACAAAGGAACTACAAATCGACACTCCCTTCGGGAAACCCAGCGCGCCCATTGTCATCGGTACATTGGAGGGCGTACAGGTTGCCTTTCTTTCCCGTCATGGTATCGGGCATCACATCATGCCAAGTGAGGTTCCATATCGAGCCAATATCTATGCGTTGAAGTCAGTGGGTGTACAAAGGATCATTAGCATCAGCGCTTGCGGTTCATTGAAGGAAGAGCTAGCTCCCGGTCATATTGTGATCCCGGACCAGATCTACGACAATACAAGTAAGCGCTCCCGCACATTCTTCGGTGACGGATTCGTGGCACACGTTGGAGTGGCAGACCCGTTCTGCAACGACCTCTCCGGGCAACTGGAATCAGCTCTCAGGGAGGCAGGAGGCGTTGTTCATATAGGCGGGAAATTCATCACGATCGAAGGTCCAAGATTCTCCACGAAGGCAGAATCCAATACCTATCGCACATGGGGCATGTCCATCATTGGTATGACCGCCGCGCCAGAAGCCTTTCTCGCGCGTGAAGCGGAGATTTGTTACGCAACCATGGCGCACGTTACAGATTACGACGTGTGGCACGTCAGCGAGTCGCCTGTGACGGTTGAAAAAGTGATTCAAACCTTAAACAAGAACACCGAACTCGCACAGGAGGCGCTCCGTATTCTTGCCAGGAATTTGAGTTTCGAAAGGGATTGTGAATGCGGGCATGCACTTGCGACTGCAACGATCACACAGAGGGAAGCCATCCCGCCGGAGACGCTCCAAAAGCTGGATCTGCTCGTTGGCAAGTATATGTAATGACAACGCTCAACACTCTATGAACAGGATCGCTCAGGGAAGCCTGCTAAAGATCGCGGGGGGATACTTGTTTCTGCAAGCGATCATCATTACTTTGTCTCCAACCGTACGCGAACGCACGTGGGATGCGAGCCTGCTATGGACGCATTGGTTTGCTCTTCTTGTGTGGGGCGTGTCCATTTATCTAGTTTATTCGAGATTCAAGAAACACCTGCCCGATGCCGACCCGTATCTATTCCCAGCCGGCGCGCTATTGAGCGGCTGGGGCATTCTCACCATCTGGAGACTGGAACCTGACTTCGGCGCGCGTCAGGCATTGTGGTTTGTAATAGGCATGATCATAATCGTTGCAGGGATTCGGCTTGAATCGCTGAAATTTTTGCAACGCTACAAGTATCTGTTGCTGGTCGGCGGGTTGAGCCTGACAGCCCTTACACTTTTATTCGGCACCAACCCCAGCGGGTATGGACCGCGTCTGTGGCTTGGGTGTTGCGATGTGTATTTCCAGCCATCCGAACCGCTAAAACTATTGCTGGTTGTCTATCTCGCGGCATATTTTTCAGACAAACTCCCCTATCGCTTAAGAACTATTCACATCCTTTATCCCACAGCAATTCTGGGAGGCATCGTAGTCCTGCTTCTGCTCGCGCAACGTGACCTCGGCACCGCGTCCATTTTTCTTGCGCTATACACGCTCATTACTTACCTCGCGACCAGTCGAAAAAGGATCGTACTTATCAGCATTCTAGCGTTGATATTCGTCGGCGTTGCTGGTTATTATTTCGTCGGCATCGTACAGATCCGCATCGAGACCTGGCTCAACCCCTGGGACGATCCACAAGGCGGCTCCTACCAAGTCATTCAATCATTGATCGCGCTGGCAAACGGCGGAGTCGAGGGACGCGGACCTGGGCTGGGGAGTCCGGGTCTCGTGCCGGTCGCCATCTCTGATTTCATTTATGCGGCCATCGCGGAGGAAACGGGTCTTTTCGGGACTTTGGGTCTGCTTGCCATTTTCGGCATTCTCATCACCCGAGGCTTGCGCATCGCACTTCACGCCCCAGACCTGTTCAAGAGACTCCTCGCCGGAGGAATTTCGGCATATTTCGGGGTGCAAGCCATCCTGATCGTGGGTGGCAACATCCGTCTCCTGCCATTGACCGGGGTCACGCTCCCCTTCGTTTCATATGGCGGGTCGTCCCTGCTGACATCGTTCGTTGGGTTATTGATCCTGTTATTCATCAGCAACCACATGGACGAAGAACCGGCTCCCCTTGAAAATCCAACTCCTTTCCTCGCGCTCAACGGATTTCTTCTACTCGGCTTATTCGCCTCTGCTTTGGCAACCGGCTGGTGGGCTGTCATCCGCGGACCAGACTTGTTGCTGCGAACCGACAACCTGCGCCGCATCATCGAGGAGACGTATGTGCCACGCGGCGCGATCCTGGACCGCTCCAACTCTCCCATCACAGTTACCACGGGTACTACAGGCACATTTGCCCGCAGCTACATCTACCCAGACCTAGCCCCAGTAGTTGGATATGACCATCCAAGATATGGACAGGCCGGTCTCGAAACAGTGCTTGATGGATATTTGCGCGGTTTGAATGGGACCTCTGCTTCAACCATCTGGCTTAACCATTTACTATACGGTATGTCGCCCAACGGGCTGGATATTCGTCTGAGCATTGACCTGTCCCTGCAATCGCATGCGGATGAGTTGATGGCTGGTCACCGCGGCGCGGTGATACTGCTCGATGCAAAGACCGGGGAAATCCTCGTGATGGCATCACATCCCACCTTCGATGCAAACCTGTTGGATGAAACCGCCGCAGACCTTCTTGCAGATCCGCAAAAGCCATTGATCAACCGCGCCGCGCTTGGGGTTTATCCGACCGATTCGGTGATGGAACCGTTCGCGCTGGTGTTACATAAGAATACTGATCTCAGCCAAACGCAGTGGCAATCTGTGTTTGAAGCATTTGGCTTCCTGCGCACTCCCACACTGAGAATGGATATTGCAGCATCTGCCAGCACCGCCAACGATTTTTATGTTTCACCGTTGCAGATGGCGTTGGCATCCGCCGCGATGAGCAATGGCGGCGTAATCCCTGCGCCGCGTATTGCAGTGGCAGTGAATACGCCCAACAATGGCTGGGTGGTGCTTCGGGAAGAGGGAAAGCCCATCGAAGCGAGTCAGCCGTCAGGGACGCTTGAGGCGGTTCTGTCCTACATCGAAGGCAGAAACAATTACTGGTCGTATATCAGGCAGGCAAAAGATGATGAGTCGTCCGTAACGTGGTTCATCGGCGGGACACCTCCCAACTGGCAGGCGTCACCGCTCGCAGTGGTCGTTTTGCTGGAGGAAGGCAGTGTGAGAGACGCAGAACGGATCGGTGAGGAAATGCTGGTTGACGCAATGAACCCGTAGACAAAACTTGGAAATGAAAAGAGCCAGGCGCATAACCTGGCTCTAATCTTTATTTTGTATTCCTACATTCCGGTATCAGTGTCTTTTGCGTTGTAACCGGGACCGCCCTGGAAGAAATCGTAGTTCGGTTTGATGTCGGGTGTCAGGTCAACCACCTCGCCAGCCTCGAGTTGCCTGACAGTGTCGAGGACAACGGGCGTACCGTGATGGTTGGTGCCTTCATAGTGACCGGTCAGGCCGACGCGGCTGATGTATTCGCCGCCCTTGGCAGTGTACGCCGAGGGGACTTCATCTTCGGGGAAGATGGCGGCAAAGGGGCATTCGGGAACACATGCGCCGCAATCGATGCAGGTGTCGGGGTCAATGTAGATCCAGGGCCATTCGGCAACGGGACCGGGGATCATACATTCCACAGGACACACGTCAATACAGCCGCGGTCGCGAACGCATAAACTTGTGATAATGTGAGTCATGAAACATCTCCTTTTGGGATAGTGAATAGTCTAGATGCGCTTATTATATCTTGCTTCATTTTTCGGGCAAGGTGTAGTTTGTCACAATGAATGATTCTATTTGCCGAATTTTTCAGCGACTGCATCCCAGTTGACCACGTTCCACCATGCGGCGATGTAGTCCGGGCGGCGATTCTGGTAATTCAGGTAATAGGCATGTTCCCAGACATCAATGCCAAGGATGGGAGTCGTTCCGTCCGAAAGCGGACTGTCCTGATTGGCAGTGGAGACAACAGCGAGGCCACTGCCTTTTTTGACGAGCCAGGCCCAGCCGGAGCCGAAGCGTGTGCTTGCCGATTTTGTAAATTCATCCTTGAACGCATCGAACGACCCGAATGCTGAATCGATCGCCTTAGCCAGTTCCCCGCTGGGAGCGCCGCCGGCTTTGGGTCCCATAACTTCCCAGAAAAGGTTGTGATTGTGCGTGCCACCGCCATGATTGCGGACAACACCGCGCACAGCCTCAGGCACTGCATTCAAGTCTCCCAGCAATTGTTCGAGCGATTTGCCAGCCAGTTCAGGGGTCTTCTCCACGGCACCATTAAGATTGGTAATGTATGCGTTGTGATGTTTTGTGTGATGGATCTCCATTGTGCGTGCATCG
>DATDAG010000417.1:0-8575 GCA_036525495.1 Anaerolineales bacterium | reverse complement strand
CCGGCAGCAGCGGGTAATGAATCGTCCAATCACTCTTGACCTTTTCGACCGAGAGCACGTTATCCACCCGAATTAAAGGTTTCTCAGGTGTCTCCTGCTCAACCGTCATCTGCACCGAGCGGATTTGCTTATTAGCCGGGTCAAAGACGAAATTCAGCCCGCTCACCTGGTAATTGGTAAAGGTTAGGGGTAGTTTGTTGATGAAATTATCGGTGCCGAAAATGTCCAGCACCCCCGACTGGCTTTCATCATCGTCAACTTTCAGGTGAAGATCGATCAGCGGAGCTGGCATGAGCGGGAACTGGGCTGAGGCGCTGAGGGTTTTCTGTCTAATTCCCATCTCACCCCCAAGTTCCATCCAGAACATCATCCTGGCTGTATCGACCGTTTCACCCTCCAGCACGACCGCGTTCCCCAGGGTAATCCCAACGGATTCGAGCTTGAAGTCCGAAGTAAAGGCGAGATCGGCAAAATCTGCCTCGGCCTTGACCTTGAATGTGAACAACAGGTAGCGCTTTTCATCCTTTTTGTCATCTTGGATGGTCCGCATGGCCACCTGGCCCGAGAAGCTGAGATCCTTCACACCAAGGATCGAGCCGTCGAGCAGATCAATCTTCCCTTCGATGGACCAATCTCCGTCTCGTGGGGCGATGTGCGCCGAAACGTTGGCTTTATCGACATTGTCGAACATGGGCAGCGGCGGGAAGTTGAGCGTGGTCGCAATGGACAGGCCTTTCTCGGCTTTTGTCTGTCCGTCCTTCCAATCTTCGGCTGCAATCACGATTTTGGCGTCGCTGTAACTGTAATCTTCCAGCAAAGCCTCGCTGCCCCACGGGGCAAACTCGTAGAAATAATCAGCGAGTGACCATTCTCCCGCCAGTGTGATCACGGCCCTCTTGAAGGAAGACTTATCAAGCTCTTGATCTTCATTCTCTGGAGCTTTAAAAACCAGCTCAACCGTTATCTCTTGCGGTTGTTCTGTCCCAACGGCTGTTGCTTTCCCATGGATGGTAATTTCACCATTATCCTTTTCAGCTGGCTTCTCCAATTCAACTGTAATATCCTCCTGGTTGAGGGAGAGGATGAACAACTCCAGCAGGCTCGCGTTGACGATCAGCGTCTCATCGATCACTAATTCCTTGTTTTCGAGATTGAGCAGGTCGCGGAAGGTTTTGGTTGTCATTAGAGCCTCACAATTACGGAAATTGGCAGGTGATTGCTGACCGCCAGGGCCTGGTCCACATCATTCTCACAATCTTCTTTGATAAAGTCGTAAATCGATCCCTGCGAGCCCCCCTCTTCGAAGTTCAGAGTAAAAATATTATCGCAGGCGCTGGTAAGTTCCAGTTTGTCGGCGTCTTCTGCTTTGCCAGCTTCTGGTTTGGCATCGCCTTCATCCGCTGCAGGTTCGGCTTTTTCTCCCTGCGCTTTTTTTTCAAATTCAGTTTTACCGTTGATGCACACTTTGAGCCCCAAACCTTCCAACAACGGATTGTAGGCAACTTTCTCATCTGGGTCATCACGGTCCAGGTTGAAGTTCCCGGCGAGGAGCAGGGGCATTTTCTTGGTCTTCTTGGTTCCGTTGATCGCTTCATCTAGTTTTTTGAGTGCGCTCAAATTCTTGATGGATGTGACCCGCTCATCCTTGGTCGCATCTTTTTTCTTCGTTGGCCCATGGAACACAAACAGCCTGAACTTGGTCTCCGGTTGATCTTTGAGCGAGAAAAGCGTGGTTGCCGGGCTGCGCGGCTGGAAGGTGAGCTTGCCCTTCTTCCCGTCCGTCTCGGTAGCCAGGTGTTCCTCTGCTTTGAGCTTCGCTTTATCCCACAAAACGCCATACAACTCGAAGGCAGTTGCCTCCCCTTCAAAGAGGTCAGAAGCATTCATCGCCACCAATTGCACGTCCCATGCGCGCTTTGAGCCGTCCTTTTTGTAGAGATTGTTCAAATCGCTTTTATACTGGTACGGCCCGAAACGATCAAAGAAGGTGACCTGTGACCCGCTTTCGCCTGATGGCGTATTATCCCCCGGAGGATTCCCATTACCTGGGCTACCCTGCTCGCCTTCTTGTGAATTGTCATCATCTGTAATCAGTTTATATTGGCCCAGGCTGTAATCCACCAAGACCACAAGGTCTGGATTAATGTTTTTTACGACCTCCGAAACTTTTTTACTGACCTCGCGGTTGCGCAGCCGGAATAACCGTTCAACTCGCTGGGGCTCATCCTTTTTGGACTCTTCGCCTGCCTGGGCCTCACCGCCATTCGCTCCCTGAGCCTGATCGTCCTCTTCGGCAGCCTCATCGTCTGCTGTTAACATGTGCACTTTGTACGAGTAAGCGTTGTGTATATTCCAGAACATGATTTTTAGTTCAGCCATGACAGCTCCGCTCAGGGTGATTTAGGTGCTTTAGATGTAAGTGCTTTAGATGGGTTCTTTTGCAAGCGCTGGCCTTTGCTCTTGGCATAGGCGGCGTACCAGGCCAGTGTATTCTCGCCGCCGGCCGTGCCATCCGGGTCGCCAAAGATGATGATTTCGGTGTGGCTCTTGGGAGGCAGCTCCAGCGTCAGGAACTTCAGCATGATGTTCTTGAACTTCATCAAATAACTCACCTCTCCTATTCCCTCACCCTTGAGCACCTTGATTTCGATATATTTGAACTTGATTTTGAGCACGCCCTGGATGGCGAATTCCAGCTTCCCGGCGCTCAAGCTGGGCAGCCGCAGGCCGGTGAACACCTTTCCGGTGCCTCCGGGCTGCCAGGCTGCCAGCAGGCTGATGACGATTCCAGCCTTGCCAGCCAGCGCACCGGCGCTGCCCAGGGTCAGGTCATAGACCAGCCCGTACCAGGCCTCGTCGCTGGCGGGGCTTTTCCCCTCCACCGGGGTGCGGATGGGCATGTACCCCAGGCTATCGGGGGTTTGTGAACCATCTGACTCGAGCAGGCTGGTCAATTTGAGCGGGAACTTGTTGAACAGGCTCCAGTTGCGCGGCTGGCTCTTTTTCAGGTCAAACACCATCTCTCCGGCATGGAAAGTCAGGGATTTGCTGTCGGCCTGACCCCAATTAAACGTCGAAAGCAGCTGCAAATTCGAAAACCATAGCCCGGCGTTACTCCTCTCAGACTCGCTCCCAAACGAAAGGATGTCGAAGTCCGGGTCTTGCATGAAATCGATCCGCCCCCAGAACGAGAACCGACAATTGACCGTTTCTCCATCTTGATAACCGGCTGAGTTTTTGGGCGGGTCAGTCGAGAACGAAGCTTTGACAATCTCCATTTCGTTGATGACCTTGCTCTCGGGCAGGTCAAACCGGCTGGTGTCGCTAGAGCTAAAGGCATAAGTTGTCCGGCCATCGTGCAGCTCGCTGCGCCCAGCCAGGATAATCTCGTTGCGGCCAGTCAGGCTGTTTTGCAAGACCGTATTTTCCCCAAAGAGTTTATCCAGCACAACCACCACTTCCCCGGCAAAGTGCTTGACGCCCGAATTTTGGAACAGGACGTTCAGGCGCGAAATGGTGTAGTTGTAGCCGGATGAGTCTGCCTGGAGGCCCCGATCATCGACATAATCAATCAGCCCGAACAGCGAGGATTTCGCAAGCATCAGTTGGCCCTCGGTTGTGGAAACCGTGTTCGATTCGATCCCAAAATATTGCGCACAAAACCGATTCTCATCGATGCTATTCGCCAGCCCTTTCAACTCGCTCGGCAATCCATTGGGCGGGACGGGCACATTGAATGCCAGGATGCCGTTCCAGCCGGGTGTGGTGAGCGCCTGGGTCAACTGGCGGTAGTTCTCATCCTCACCGTCGCCTTGCCCCTGGGATGTGTCCGGGGCTTTTTCCAGGGACCGGTTAATGATCTCGCTCAGGATATAGCTATCTGTAGCCAGGTCTTTGCTGAAAGCCTCGGTCAGTGTCCAGGTCTGGGGTGCATCGACTAGTTCCTGAAAAGATTGATTGTGGAATTTGAGCACCAAAATGGTGTTGAATTGATTCCACTTGGCCGGGTCCAGGTCAAATTCCCAGCCTTCAATCGCCAGTTTGTGGCTGGAAAAGTGTCTCTGGAGACTATCGGGGTTGGAAATGACCAGGAACAACTGGTTCGATTGCAGGGCAGAGCGCAGCGGGTCTAAGCGCGCAATTGTCTCGAATTTGAGATCATTCCCGTCGGTATCCCTGCCCAGCACCAAACTCTCCATGGTTTCAAAATCGCCCGAATAGGTTGCCACCAGCCCCTGAGGCGTTGTCCCCGTATGGTCGGCTGGGAGACCATCCTCAGCATCGATCAATGGTAGCGCCTGCCCAGCAGCGATCTGGTGAATGATATCCCGCCGCGCCTGGGAGAGCAGCCCAGCCTCGAATTTCTGGTACTTCTCGATCTCTGCTGCTGCCACTTCGCCATAAGGCGCTATCGGAAAGGCTAAGGATGGCTTTTGCGGGTCAGGTTGAGAGGGCAGGGCCACCGCCGGGACTTCCATGTATTTCAGGAAATGGGAATCACCAGTGCCACCTTTCTGATAAAGTGCTGCCTGGTCTGGTTGGGAAAAATACAATGGATATGTTTCATTCGCACCTGGTTCGGAGTCCTCGTACGATACATAGACCCAGGCCGTTGTCGCTGCTGAAGTCAGCTTATCCGCACTTCCAACAGGATTGCCCTGAGGCAAATCAAACGTAAAGGCTGGGGCAAAAGCCTCGCGATCTGGAACGAAAGTCAGGATGTTCTTCTTGTGGGCAGAAAGACAAACATATTCCACGCCGGACAGACCGCAGATCAAATTATGAGCAGTGCTGGAAGTATTTCCAGGCACACTGATCTCGAAATCGCCCTGCAGGGTGAGATACAAGCGTTGCCCTTCATCATCTCCTGAAGAAGCGGGGTAGGCGGCATAAATCAGCCTGCAATTTCTCAGCGGTTTCAGATGAACGGCATAGCCAAGATTGGTGCGAAAATGCGAAGGCAGGCTGGCGTCTGGCAAGGAGGTCGAGAAATCGAACCCTTCTCCCACCGGCCGCTTGAGCGGGTGCAGGCTCATCTGGTATAACAACTCACCTTTGAAATCCACCCAATCTTCCAGGTTGCTGCTTAAAATTGGATAACGTTGCGAGGCTATGGAAAATCTCCGGCTGGAGAGAGAAGCCGTGTAGAAATAGCGGATTTCCGGTTGCAGCGTTTTAATGAAAGTCGCGAGTTCCCCCTGGCTGGCAATAGCATTCCCAAACTGGAAAGCGCCACTTTGTTCTCCACCGATTGCCAGTGACAAGGCTTGCGATAGGGCAAGCGAGTGAGAACCAGACGGCGTCTGGTATTCGTTCTGAAAACCAGCCGGTGGCAAAAAATCGAAGCCGGTCTCATCCGTCTTCAAGGTAACGATACAATTTTTGACGATGCGCAGTGCGTAGCCACTGGAGTAGCCACCAGGCTCAAAACTATTCAGTCGATCAGTGTGCCATGTAGCTGGATCATCTGTACGATACAGACTTATAGATTGTCCGCTTAAGCCTGTGGCGGCCTCGCCCGGGTTGGCAAACCAGGCGAAGCGGGGAAAGAAATGCGGATCAGCGCGGGGAAAAACCGGGGCGGGCTGTGGTCGCTCTCGCCGGGTAGGGTCGCTCAAATAGGCCCAAGCAGCCCTGGCGAATACTGCTTGACCAGATTCGTTCAACGGATCGCGCAGGAATATGTAACATCCGGTTGAATATTTTTCCCAAGATTCCGCCAGACTGATCCGGGCTGGGAGATCATCAGAATCTGGCGGCAGCAGGAAAAGGACATTTGCCTGAGCATCATCGGCCAGGTAAAGCCACTGGCAACTATCGGACTGGGAAAAAGTGAAGGTGTTCATCTTTTTTATCCGGAAGGCAGGTAGACTTCCACACGATCACCAGTGACCAACGGCAAATCAAAGATGCGGTAGTCCATAATTAAATCTGGGGTCAGTTCAAACAGGATATCCCGATATTCAGGCTGCCCGATGGCGGGCGTGAACAAACGATGAACTCTGGCTGGTCTGATCCCGCCAGTAAAGAGATCTTTCGGATTTCCCGCTGGAACGAAATCTTCCACCAACTGTCGCACAGTCTTTCCCAAGGGGACATACTGAAATGGCTGGGTAACTTGTGTTCCAGTCACGACCCTGATATCTACGCCGATTTCGGGAAGTGCAACTACCTCGGCAGGCAATTTAAATGCGATAACAGCTCGCTCTCCCGTATTGGTCACCGCGACTTTTCCGCTGGTTGTATAGGCTTCTGTGGCAGCTTTTAAATCTTCCAGCGTATCTGCACCGATCAAAGTTACGGGATCCCTGGATTGAGTCGGATAAATTAGACGGTAATGACGGCGGGCATTTCCGGCTGCCTGCAGATCCATGAGACCACCTGCATTGGATATTGCAGGCGAAAAAGGCGTAGCAGGGGTTGAGATCGCGGCCAGAAAGGCGTCAAAAGCTATTCGCCCATCCTGATCGCGCACAATGGTATGAGGGTTGCCATCGGCGATATTGAGCTTGGGATCGTTTGCGCGTTGTTTGGTATCATGTACGATCTGCAAACGCATGCCAGGCCGCAAGTCAAAATATGGACTACTGCTCGACCCAAAACCAGAATTGAATCCATAGCGGAAAAACAGTGTCTCTTCGAAGTTGCCGGGAATGGCTTCGGCGAGCCGCCATGTAACAATATCCAATCCCCCTGAAATAATGGTTCCATCTAATTCCATTTTCTCGATAAAGATTCGAAATTCAAGAAAATTCTTACGGAATTTTTTCCGTTCGGCCGGGGCTGTTTTCCACACATTGTTACCCTTGATGGTTATTTGCGCAACGAGATCATTGCTCTTGTTTGCCTTTGCCGGATCAGGTTTCCATCTAAAGGTGAAATCGTCATTTTCAAAACCAGCCGGATCTGCACTGTCCTTATTCAGGCAAAGTTGAGCAATTGATAATGACAATTCCATGGTGAACAGCTTACCGCGCGGAAGAGGGGGAATTAAGACCAAAGGGGAACCAATATATTCATCACTGCCTTGAAATGGGGAATACGCATGAAACACATTGCGATTCTTGATCATCAGGCCAGTCTGATGTTTCCAAAATTGAGGGATTCCAGGAATTTTCAATTCCATGCCAGGTCTGAGCAAATTAGGCTCAGTAATCTGATTTTCCTCAGCGATACGCGGCCACAGGAGTTGTGTACCATAATATTTCTGTGAAATTAAAGATAAATTGTCACCTTCTTTAACTTCATGTCTTACAGGTATTTCAATCGTCGGTGTCGCCATACGAATTTACTCCTTCACTGTAGTTAAACAATAACAACATGAAGTAAATATTCAACATTCCCATTCTTCAACTTCATGGATAAAGTGAGCTACAAAAACCAGTCCCTTCACGCATAGCTCCCGTGGACCTTTATGATATTTAATGTTAGATCAGGTTGTATGGAATTATAATATAACACAATTTAGGATAAATTTGAGGGACTTTGACATCTTAATCTGTTTCGAGAGTAGCTAAAATCGTGGATCAAGGAAATCCTTAACGTGGGCTAGATAGGCTGGGTACAGTTGTTTATAAAGTTGGCGCCTGTTGAAGCAGTAGATAAACAAATGCAAAGCACATTCCAGCGCATAGGGGCAACGCGAAAAGCATTTCGACGATCTGGTCAAATGTAGCTGAAGAAAACCACCCAACCTTAATATTTGTGCAGTTTATGATTTTTCAGAGAGTCTTTATTGATCTACGCTGGAAATCGTTTGTCTTCAGGTCACGATCCATTTTCCCTGAATTTATATTTGTCTAACCACCAATAATCCCTCCCTGCCGACGTCTTAACCCACCACCAAAAACTGGTCAGGGTAGAATGAGAAAAGCAGTAAAAAGAAAGCAGAACGATAGGGCGCATGGGGAAAGAATTGCACCACGTAAATAAAAAGCCCGCCGCTTTGGCAGGCTTACCCCCGCAGGTGGGGGATAGCTGGGAACAATCCCCCACATATAGGTGACCCCGACAGGACTCGAACCTGTAACCAATTGATTAAGAGCGAGGCCGTAACCCCATATATATGGGTATACACCGCTTTTCACCCCCATATATGGCGCTTTAAAAGTCTATAGAATCTATAATGGGTATTGATTCTATGCAAATTGCACCACAATTGCACCAACAAGGAAAGGCGACTCGTAGCTCTCTGTTAGCGGTATATGCCTCCCCAAGTAATAATTAGACAGAAAGGATAAATATTAAACCTGGATAGAAGTCGAATAGATGACGAATGTGCTATTCAACTTCAACTTGGAAACATTTCTGCGAAACCAATACCGGATCAAACTGAGGTTCCCTAACCACTCCGTCTCTTTTGTACAATCTGATTAGCTTGCTTGTGAACCGCCCCCATGCGATGATTTTCTTCAGACGACGTTAAAAAGTGGCCTTGGGGGACGACCTGATCATACAGGTATTCTCCAAAAAATGAACTGCTGCCTGTCTCAACGAGGCGTGGCTTTTCCATCTCGGCTTCCTTGGAGTATTTGGCTTGATTGTATTAAATTTCCCCCAAAACTGAATTACGCCC
>DATDAG010000416.1:0-5975 GCA_036525495.1 Anaerolineales bacterium | reverse complement strand
AAGACGAAGACGTATTCGAAGGTCGTGATCGCAAAACGGGCAAACTGAAGTGGACCGGCAGCCGCGTCGACCTGATCTTTGGTTCGAATTCACAACTCCGTGCTTTGGCAGAAGTCTATGCTCAGGACGACTCGCAAGAGAAATTCGTGCATGACTTTGTGGCAGCTTGGAATAAGGTGATGAACGCGGATCGCTTCGACATTGCCTGATCGTCACAATAATGTGACATACAATAAGCCAAGTTGACGTACAATTGGGGCTGTGTTTCAAATACAGCCCCAATTGTTTGAAAGAAAGATAACCCAAGAGTTTTATCTGCTGTATGCGTGGTTAGGCGTAGCGTTTCAACGGGTTTGGGGTTTAAGGGCTGTAATAAAATTTTCAAAGGAGTATGTATGTTTAATCCAAAGGTGTTCGTAGCGGAGTTCATTGGTACGTTCGCGCTGGTGTTCGTGGGCGCGGCGGCGGGGATCTATGGTCAGAGTGTCGGTCTGTTGGGAATCGCTCTTGCGCATGGCTTGACACTGGTGGCTTTCATCTATGCATTTGGTCATATTTCAGGGGCGCATATCAACCCGGCGGTTACCCTTGGGCTTGCCGCAAATGGGAACGTCAAATGGAGTGAAGCAGTTGTATATTGGGTGGCGCAATTATCGGGCGCCAGTGTTGCCGCGTACCTGCTGAAAACCTTGGTGGACCTGATCGACCCCAATGTTTTTGCGAGCATGGCAACAAACGGTCTGCTCACTACAGAATTCCCTTATTACGCTATCGGTCTCGAAGCCTTGTTGACTTTCTTCCTTGTCAATGTTGTTTTGCAGATGGCTGTGGAAGGCAAGGCAGGTCAGTTCGCAGGATGGGCAATCGGTATAACATATGCAGTCGCCATTCTGGCCGGCGGACCCTTGACCGGCGCGTCCTTGAACCCGGCGCGTTCGTTTGGTCCTGCGATCTTCACTTCGGCAATCGAAGCAGGCAGACCGGATGTTCAAAACTCGATGTTCTATCTGGTGTATTTTGTCGGTCCGTTTGCAGGTGCAATTCTGGCTGTGCTTTTGAATAGTTTCTTCAAATACGAGTTCGTTTTGAGTGATGAAGAACTGGACGAAATGGATGAATCAGAGGAGGAGCCCGTGGTCAAGCCGGTGAAAAAAACCACCCGCAAGCCCGCGGCACGAAAATCCACTGCGCGTAAGACGACGAAAAAGTAGAAAGATTAAAAGATTAGATGAGAAGTCCCCGTCAATCTGGCGGGGACTTCCTGTTATTTGATAAGCGATTCATCAGGCGGACAGATTTCCTGTGCCGATGCAATCATTTCCGGGGAGGAGCCGACTTCCTTGAAATACTTCCCCTGAAAGAAGAACGCCACATTCACCAGCCCGATCATCACAGGGACCTCGATCAACGGACCGATGACCGCTGCGAAAGCCGCACCGGAATTGATGCCAAAGACAGCTACGGCAACAGCGATGGCCAATTCGAAGTTGTTGCTCGCCGCAGTGAAGGAAAGCGTTGTGGTCTTGGAGTAATCAGCACCAACTACTCTGCCCGTCCAAAACGAGACAAGGAACATCACAACAAAGTAAATGAGAAGCGGGATGGCAATGCGGACAACATCGAGCGGCAGTTCGACGATCACATCGCCTTTGAGCGAGAACATGACCACGATGGTGAATAGCAGAGCGATCAAGGTCATCGGGCTGATCTTTGGCACAAAGACCTTGTGATACCAATCCTTGCCTTTTGCGCGGACGAGGAAAAAGCGAGTCAGAAAACCTGCGATGAACGGGATTCCGAGATAAATGAATACGCTTTTGGCGATCTCGCCGATGGTGATATCCACGATGTTGCCTGTCATGCCGAACCATGTTGGTAGGACGGTGATGAACACGTACGCATAGACACTATAGAACAGGACTTGAAAGATGCTATTGAATGCGACCAGCCCTGCTGCATATTCAGTGTCACCTTTTGCCAATTCATTCCACACAATGACCATTGCAATGCAGCGTGCCAGTCCGATGAGGATAAGGCCGGTCATGTATTCGGGATAGCCACGCAAAAAGATGATGGCTAAGACGAACATCAAAATGGGGCCGATCACCCAGTTTTGCACCAGCGAAAGTCCAAGGATTATCCAATTGCGGAATACATCACCCAACTCGTCATAATGGACCTTCGCCAGCGGTGGATACATCATCAGGATCAATCCAATGGCGATGGGGATGTTGGTTGTTCCAACAGAAACAAGATGATTGAATCGGGCAACTTGATATGTGAAAAAGTAACCGATGATCACGCCCACTGCCATTGCCAGGAATATCCACAAGGTCAGGTAGCGATCAAGGGTTGAAAGTTGTTTGGTCGTACTTTTTTCCTGAGCCATAACAGCCTCCAAGCTGGTTTTATCATGAGCAGGGAAAATACAAGGTTATCGTCCTGTTAACGACTAGGCGGTTTCCAGTGCGTTCGTCAGCCACATCGTTACTTCCGCTGGGGTGGGGATGCGTCCCGATGAAACAACTTTTTCATTGACGACCAGACCGGGCGTGGAAAGAACGTTGTACGCCATGATGTCGTTGTAATCGGTCACTTTGACAACTTCCGCTTCGATGTTCATTTCGGAAACAACTTTGTGTGTGATCTGTTCGAGACGATTGCAGTTGGCGCATCCCGAACCCAAGACTTTGATGGTTAACATAAGAAACTCCTTTTGATCAAAGGGCAATTGCCATTTTTTGAACGTTATGACGATTGACGAGCCATAAGGCTCCCGATAACAGGCCGACGAAGATGACCAGATAGAAAGCGACCAGCCCCACGCTTGCACCATCCACCCATGCGCCATAGATGAGCCCGGCCAATGTGCTGAAGAGCGTGACCCAGCCAACGTACACCCAGGCTTTGAGGCGACCGATGATAGTGGCGGTGATCAGGATGCTTTGCAGGCTGAGTTCAGGGTCAGAGATGAGATAGGCAAGCAGTGGACCGCGATGCATACCGAGTCGGAGGAACATCTGCGCGATGGGGACTTCAACCAGGGTGGGGAAGTACATGAAAACACCAAAGACTACGCCGACGAAACTCCCGAGCAGGGTATTTTGACCGGCAAGTGCCTCGATCCATTCAGGTTGAATCAGTTCGCGAATGATCCCTACCACGAATACACCTGCAATTAACAATGGGAAGATCTGCTTGACGAACTTCCACGACTCCCAAAGGAAATCGCGGGTCTCGTCTTCAGTCAGTTTGGTTTTGAGAATCCATCCCAGGGCAAGGACAGACAATAACACTCCAAAGAATTTTCCTGTGAAGCCAAGGGTTAACCCATTTGCATGCGGTGTCATGCCAAGCGCAGCGATCAGAAGAGTAAGGCCAACCAGTGCGATGGAAACCCATGTCCAGATGTTGAAGCCATCAAAGATATTTTCGATGCCTTTCCATAATGTGATCCCGATTAGTGCCAATATGCCGATGAGAATTGCGCCTTGTGCAGTGACGCCTTCTTCACCTCTGGTTGCATCAAATGGAACGAGACGGAAGAGGTTATTCTGGAGGGTGTCCATACCCTGGATGGGTAAGGTGATTTCACTGTATGTGTGTTTGAGAAAATCAAACTGGAAAGTGCCCGCCACAAGCAAGGCAATTAAAACCAATAGAAAAATGATTGCCGTTTGTCGCATCACCGCCTGACCTGCAAACATTGCGTCGGTCGCAGCATCGTGTTCAGTGTCTGCACGTTGGAAGAACAATGCCATAATGATGCCGATGCCAATACCGAACGCGAGCGAAAGGACGAGGCGGGCGATCGCCAGGTCCATACCGATGACGCCGCCTGTATAAACCAACGCAAGGATGTTAATGGCAGGAGCAACGAACAGGAACGTGATGGCCGGGCCAAGCCCAGCTCCTTTTTTGTAAATACCTGCAAAGAGCGGAATCACTGTGCAGGAACAAACCGCCAGAAGAAAACCTGCCAGAGCGGAGGCTGGATAAGAAATGTATTTCGGAGTGTTGCGCCCGAGAAAACGAGTGACAGTTTCTTTTGGAATAAGTGCAGTCATTGCGCCTGCGATATAAAATGCGGGGAGCAAACATAAAAGTACATGCGCAGCGAGATATGAAGCGAGGTTGCCAAGTCCGCTGTAAAGTAGATCGATGATGGATGAAATGATGTTCATGCGGTTTTCAGGTTTTCAACGGAGATCAGTACAGGTGCACACTGTGGACATTCACAGGATGGATTGACCTGTGTATTAATGAGTGTAGAGACGGTTTCAGGGGAGAGTCCGCTGAGGGTGGCGGATGCGGTGATAAGGTCCAGTATGGAAGCGTCTTTCAGACTGTAGAAAATGTAACGGCCTTCACGTCGGTCTTGCAGGATGTCCGCTTTGCGGAGGGCCATCAAGTGTTGTGAGATGTAGGCTTGTCGCCATCCAAGCGATGCTTCGAGATGGCATACGCAAGCTTCACCTTTGCCGATCAGAAGCAAAATGGCAATACGTTGTGGCGATGCAATCATGGAGATTGGTGCGGAGATCTGTTCAGAAACTTGTAAAATGGGTTGCTTTTTCATATTCAATATCCTGAATGTATTGTAGCAATACATTCAAAAAGACGAATATAACAAATGTCACCTCATAAGTTGCTGAAAATCCCGAAATCTTTGCGGCGTTTTGGTATACAATGGGTAAAATCTGGAAGGTGAATATGACTAAATACGTCGCCGCAATTGACCAGGGAACTACCAGCACTCGTTTCATGATTTTCGATCACGGGGGAAATATGATCGCTGTCCACCAGAAGGAACATCAGCAAATTTACCCGAAGCCCGGTTGGGTGGAGCATGATCCGCTTGAGATTTTGGAGCGCACACGGGAAGTAATGAACGGAGCGTTGGAAAAGTCGGGTTGCAATGTCCATGATATTGCGGCGATTGGGATCACAAATCAACGCGAGACAACGGTAGTGTGGGATAAGAATACAGGCAGGCCGATCTACAATGCCATTGTCTGGCAGGATACGCGCACGGACGTCATCATCAATGAACTTGTCCGCGAGGGAGGTCAAGACCGCTTCAGACTCAAGACGGGTCTGCCTCTTGCCACTTACTTCTCTGGTCCCAAGTTGAAATGGATACTCGACAACGTGGAAGGCGCGCGCGCCAAAGCCGTAAACGGGGACTTGCTTTTCGGTACGATTGACACATGGCTCATTTGGAATCTGACCGGCGAGCATGTTTCGGATGTAACCAACGCCTCGCGCACAATGCTGATGAATAACAACACATTGGATTGGGATGAAGGGATTTTGAGAATCCTTGATATTCCACGTGAGGTATTGCCGAAGATAAAATCGTCTTCGGAGATTTATGGGTATATAAATGCTCGAGGAGACGTCCTCGCCGCCGAGGATGGCGGCGGGAGCATTCCGGTCTCCGGCGATCTCGGTGACCAGCACGCTGCGTTATTCGGGCAGACTTGTTTCAGTCCCGGTGAGGCGAAGAACACCTATGGCACCGGGTGTTTCATGTTGTTGAATACAGGCGAAAAGCCCGTCCCTTCGAAATCTGGGTTGCTCACGACATTGGGATACAAGGTCGGCGAACAACCAGCAGTTTACGCGTTGGAAGGTTCGATTGCGATCACTGGCGCGCTGATCCAGTGGCTGCGAGACAACCTCGGACTGATCCAATCATCGGCGGATGTGGAAGCGTTGGCTCAGTCGGTGGAGGATAATGGCGGAATCTATTTTGTCCCTGCATTCAGTGGATTATTCGCTCCTTACTGGAAGTCTGATGCGCGAGGCGCGATCGTGGGGATGACTCGTTATGTCACGAAGGGGCATATTGCGCGCGCCGCGCTTGAAGCGACAGCCTATCAGACGCGTGAAGTGCTCGATGCAATGGAGGCAGACTCGGGCGTGAAATTGACCGCTCTCAAAGTGGATGGGGGCATGGTGTTCAACGAACT
>DATDAG010000415.1:0-11543 GCA_036525495.1 Anaerolineales bacterium | reverse complement strand
ATATGGAAGCGACTGCAAATAACGAAGTGGTAATCACCCTCTCCGAAGCGATTCCAAATATCGAATCCAATCTTGTCTTTTTGTATGTTCTCCCGAAGCATATCTGGGAGAATGAAGATGCGGTGGAATTTGAGAACTTTGCGATGGTCGGAAGCGGTCCGTTCAAGATGGTCGAATACAAACCGAACGAATTTGTCCATCTTGCAAAGAATGGTGACTACTTTGGTGAAATACCAAAGTTCGATGAGTTGATCTTCCAGACCTTTGAAAGCCAAGATGCGCTTGTTCAGTCGATCAAGACCGGGCAGGTGGATATGATCACCGAGATGCCAAATACGGCTGTGGCAACCCTGCAGGAAGACCCGAACATCGAAGTCGTAACCGGTGCGCCATTCTCACCTGGTGTAACGGACGTCATCATCAACCAGGTCCTGCCTGAGAACTGTCCGCCGGATGATGGCTTGTGCACGGGACATCCCGCATTACTTGACCGAGATGTACGCCTTGCTTTGGCACATGCAACCGACAAGCAAAAAATAATTGATGTCGTATTGCTTGGGCTTGGCACCCCGGGAACAGCTCTTTTGCCTGATGGCTTGGGACTCTGGTACAACTCCAGCATCCAGGATTACGCGTTCGATGTGGCAAAAGCTAACATGATTCTGGATGACGCCGGTTACATGGACGCGGATAACGATGGCGTGCGTGACATGCCCGACGGTTCGCAATCCTTGACCTTCCGCATCAACTGGCCCAGCGACAGCATTGACTCGCCCCGCATCGCGGAATTGCTCAGCGAAATGTGGGGGCAGGTTGGCGTCAAACTTGAGGCGCAGGCATTGGATCCTGACACCCTGACCGCGGTTTGCTGCCCTGCATTCGATTTCGACATAATCCTGTGGGGCTGGTATTCTGACCCCGACCCGAATCTACTCCTGAGCGTGATGACCACAGATGAGATTCCTACTGGGAGCAGTGAGACGGGCTATTCCAATCTTGAATTTGATGAGTTGTATTATGAGCAGGCTTCCGAACTCGACTTGAACCGGCGCAAAGAGATCGTGTGGCAAATGCAGCAGATCGTTTTTGATGATGTGGTATATATCATCCCATTTTACGAACAAAAAGTTCAAGCGTATCGCAAGGACCGCTTCACCGGCTTTGTACTGGATCAGCCAAAAATTGAGCTTTCGGATATTACTTCGCTTGCTTTTGTAGAACCAGTCGAGTAACCGACATATGAATCGGGAGGAGCGGTCATATCCACCGCTCCTCCCTCCTGATCCAAAAGGGAATCCCCATTGAGCCGCTATCGCTACCTGCTAAAAAAGATCAGCTGGTCGGTCTTCACGATCCTTTTTGTCCTTGTCCTGAATTTTTTTCTTTTCCGCATCCTGCCCGGCGACCCGGCGCGTGCATTGACGAAGGATCCGCGCATGAAAGAAGAGGCGCGCGAGGCTTTGCGTGTCCGTTTCGGGCTGGACAAACCGATCATCAATTGTTTCGAATCGTTTACCCCGGTCAAGTTGGGAGATTGCGGCGTAAATCCTCTCGACACCCAATTTGTTATTTATGTAAATAACCTGATGCAGGGTGAATTGGGGGTCAGTTACAAAACGAACCGCCCCGTTGCAGACATCCTGCTCGAACGCCTGTGGAACACGGTCCTCTTGATCGGCGCGGGACAGATTCTTTCGATCATTGTTGGTGTCGTTTTCGGCGTATTCGCGGCATGGAAGGCGCGCACGGTCATCGATTATGGCGCGCTCATAACCGGCTTATTGGCGTGGAGCCTGCCCACGTTCTGGCTCGGGATCATCCTGCTGTTTTGGGGGAGCAATAGCGGCTTTCCCATTGCTGGCAAGGCAACGCCCGGGATCAGCACATATCCTTTGTTCTTTCAGATCGGCGACGTTGCCAAACACATGTTCCTGCCGACGCTCACTTATACGATCGTATTCATGGGCGAGTACATGCTGGTGATGCGTTCCAGCCTGATGGATGTTCTATCGGAAGATTATATTTTGACGGCAAAGGCAAAAGGGTTAAGCACCTTCCAGATTTTGAAAGACCATGCCCTCAAGAACGCCATGCTTCCCATCGTAACGATCGTTGCCATCAATCTTGGTTTTACGGTGGCAGGCGCGATCCAGATCGAATCGGTATTCTCCTGGCCTGGGCTGGGCGGCGCCATCTTCGAGGCGGTGGAAAGCCGCGATTACCCTGTCTTACAGGGAGCCTTCCTTCTGATCGCGATCAGCGTCATCATAGCCAACCTGGTCGCCGACCTCACCTATAGTTATCTTGACCCGCGCGTGCAGACAGAGTAGCCCATGGCAATACAGGAATTAGAACTCAAACCGACTGTTCCTTCCTCGCCCCTGCTTGGGTTCTGGAAAATATTCAGCAGGAACCGCATGGCAATTGTGGGACTCTTCATGCTGGCAGTGATCGTCATCATTGCGATTTTCGCGGATACCATCGCCCCATATGATCCAAAGTCTTACGAGGGCATCCAATCCAGCGACATCTACAACGCCCCCAGCGCAGCGCATTGGTTCGGTACTGACGACGCTGGCAAGGATGTATTCTCCAGTTTTATGTTTGGGGCGCGCAACTCACTGATCGTGGGATTCTTCGCGGCATTCATATCCATCTTCATCGGCGGGACGTTTGGGATCGTTGCCGGTTTCTACGGTGGCAGGGTCGAGAACTTCCTGATGCGCTTTACGGACTTGATGCTGGTCATCCCCGACCTGCCCTTGATCGTGATATTCGTGGCATTGACCAGCCCCAACCTGTTGAACATTATCTTCGTGATCGGCCTGCTAGGCTGGACGACGACCGCCCGCATCGTCCGTTCGCAGACGCTTGCAGTTAAATCGCGCAAGTTCGTGTTGAGGGCGCGTGCCATCGGCGCGGGGAACCGGCACATCATCTTGAACCACGTTCTGCCGCTTGTCATGCCGATCCTTGTGGTTAATGCGATCCTTGTGATCTCGCTTGCCATCCTGAGCGAATCGACCCTGGCGTTTTTGGGGTTAAGTGACCCGCTCGCCATTTCGTGGGGGCAGATGCTGAACTTTGCCTTTGGGCGCGGCGCAATGAGTGTGGGTGCATGGTGGGCTTTGGTCGTGCCGGGCTTTGGGATCGTGTGGGTCGTCCTCGGGTTGACACTGCTTGGGAACGGTCTCGAGCAGGTATTAAACCCAAGGCTTGAGGCACATCACTTGATGCCGGGCAAACCCACGGTCCAGAGTGAGGCGGGGGGAGGCGTCCCATCCCGAAGCGGGTTCGTAAAAACACCCATCGTCCTGGATGTGCAAAACCTTTCCATCCATTATGTGAATGATGGGAAGCCCCCAGCGCGCGCCGTCGAGGATGTCAGTTTCCGATTGCACGAAGGGGAACTGATGGGTTTGGTGGGGGAGAGCGGATGTGGAAAAACAACCCTGATCATGGCTCTTACGCGCCTGCTGCCTTCCGCTGGTCAGATCGTTGGCGGAAGCGTGATGTTCAATAACACCGAACTCGCCACTGCAAGCGAAGAGACGCTTTCTGATATCCGCTGGAATGGCATTTCCATTATTTTCCAGGGCGCCATGAATGCCCTTAATCCGGTTCGCACGGTCGGGGATCAAATCGCCGAGGCGATCAGGAAACACATACCCATCGAGAGCGAGGCGCAGCTGCAGAAGCGCGTGGTCGAGCTTTTGGACCTGGTCGGCATTACGGCGGAACACAAGGATCATTATCCGCACCAGTATTCCGGCGGGATGAGACAGCGCGCCATGATCGCGATGGCGTTGTCCTGTTCCCCGCAGGTGGTGATCGCAGACGAACCGACCACTGCGCTGGACGTTATGATCCAGGCGCAGATCCTTGAGCTGCTCGACCAACTCCGCAAGAAATTGGGGCTTGCCGTTATTTTCGTGACCCATGACCTCGGCGTGGTGGCGGAGATGTGCGACACGGTGCTCGTGATGTACGGCGGTGTGACCGCCGAATACGCGGATGTGGACACGGTCTCCAACGAGCCGCGTCATCCCTACACCCAGGACCTGCTCAAGGCATTCCCGGACCTTTCCAAACCCGAAAAGCGACTCGTTTCCATCCCCGGCTATCCTCCCAAACTGGACGACCTGCCCGCAGGTTGTCGCTTTGCGCCGCGCTGTCCTGTTGCCTTTGACCGTTGTGCAACAGAATTGCCAAACCTCCACGAACTTGAAGCTGGGCACATCGCAAGCTGCCATCTTGTCGAAAAAGGATAACCTCTTCCAGCCAAAGAAGCATATATGTCAAACGAAGTTATTCTCGAAGTGAAAAATCTCAAAAAATATTTCCAGGCTGGCAGGCCCGGTTGGTTCTCGCGCAAGGAGCATTTTGTCCATGCAGTGGACGATATGGACCTGCAGCTCAAACGCGGAGAAGTGATCGCGCTGGTTGGCGAGAGCGGGTGTGGCAAATCCACTTTGGCGCTCACACTGATGGGCCTGGAAGAAGCAACTGCAGGCAGTATTTTCTTTGAGGGCAAAGACATTACAAACGCCAGCCCCAGGGAACGCAAGGCAATCCGTCAGCGTATTCAAATGGTCTTTCAAGACCCCTATGAATCACTCAACCCAACGCAAACCATCGAAGAGATCGTTTCAGAGCCCCTGGTTGTACATGGACTTGCGGCTGGAACGGATGAACGGAAAGCGCGTGTCGTGCGCGCTCTCGAAGATTCAGGCTTGAAGCCTGCCGAGGATTATCTGTCCCGTTTTCCCCACCAGCTCTCCGGCGGACAGCGACAGCGTGTGGTGATAGCAGGTGCGCTCGTGCTCGAGCCGCATCTGTTGCTGGCGGATGAACCGGTCTCGATGCTCGACGTTTCGATCCGCGCCGAGATCATTAACCTGCTGGCAGACCTGCGCCGCACACGCGGCATCTCGGTCATCTTCATCACACACGATCTGGGCACGGTCGGTTACTTCGCAGACCGTATTGCCGTGATGTACCTGGGCCGCATCGTCGAGATCGGCAGCATGCGTGAGGTGTTGAAGAACCCGCAGCATCCTTACACACAGGCATTGCTTTCGGTCATTCCCGTTCCCAACCCGCGCTTGAGGAAAAAACATATCATCCTGCAGGGAGAAACGCCGAACCCCATCGATCTGCCGCGCGGATGCCGCTTCCACCCACGATGCCCGGTTGCAATTGATGTCTGTAAACAAAACGAGCCGTCCTTGTTGCAGGTCACCGATACGCATCAGGCGGCATGTGTGTTGCTTGTCAGATAATGGATATCACCAGCCTGCAAAATCCGCGCGTCAAACACATCGTCAGACTGCGCGAAGATAAACGCCAGCGGCAAAAGGATGGGATGATGCTCGTGGAAGGCTACGACGAGATCCAGCTCGCGCTCTCTGCCGGGCACACCCCGCAGACGCTTCTTACCGCCCCTGAACTTGTTGCACATCCGAAAGAAATTACCTCCACCGAAACCTTGCGGGTTGAGCCTGTCGAAACCCTGACCGTCTCCCGTACTGTTTTCGAGAAGATGTCTTACCGCGACCACCCCGACGGCTGGCTGGGGGTCTTTTCCATCCCGCATACAACACTCGATGAGCTGAAATTATCTGCTGTCCCGCTGGTGATCGTGGCAGAGTCGGTTGAGAAGCCCGGCAATCTCGGCGCCATCCTCCGCACCGCTGACGCGGCGCACGTGGATGCCCTCCTCGTCTGCGACCCGCGCGTGGACGTGTGGAACCCGAACGTGGTGCGTGCCAGCAGGGGAGCCGTTTTCAGCGTACCGATCGTCGAATGTGACAATACCTCCGCGTTGGAGTGGCTGAAGAGCAGATTGATGCGTGTCCTTGCGGCAACCCCATCCGCAGGGGTGATGTATTCGGATGTGGATTTGCGTGAACCGATCGCTATCGCCGTCGGTACGGAGGACGCGGGGCTGACCGATTTCTGGATGTCCAACGCGGATAGGAAGGTGAAGATCCCAATGTTGGGGAAAATCAATTCATTGAATGTGTCGGTGTCCACGGCATTGATCGTGTATGAAGCGGTGAGACAGCGGAGATAGACCTGCGCTCACAAATCTGTAAAATGGGAAGATGTCAAAACTGGTACACTCTCCCAATCCATGAAGACAACTGGTATGCGTTCCTTCACGATCCTCTGGTTCGGACAGGTACTCTCGCTCATCGGCAGCGTCATGACGTGGTTCGCGTTCACCATTTGGGCGTGGGAGGTCACGGGGAAAGCCTCCGCGCTGGCAACGATCAGCTTCTTTGCGTTTCTCCCGACTGTTTTGTTCAGCCCGGTGGCTGGCGTGTTCGTGGACAGGTGGAACCGCAAACTCGTCATGCTGCTGAGCGATCTTGCAACGGCAATGGGCACATTTACGATCTTCCTGATCTACACCTTCGGCGATCTGCAGATATGGCACATCTACATTGTAAGCATCCTGGCAGGGTTCTTCACCGCCTTTCAATACCCCGCTTATACCGCCGCAGTGACCACCATGCTCTCAAAGGAAGATTACGCTCGCGCAGAAGGGATGCTTGGCTCGGGGCGCGCTCTTTCAGGAATCCTTGCGCCGATCTTTGCCGCGGCGTTGCTCGGGCTCATCGGCTTGAGCGGCATCATGCTGATCGACCTTGCCACGTTCCTGTTCGCATTTGGAACGCTGCTCTTCATCCACGTTCCCCAGCCCATGCAAACCGAAACAGGACTGGGAAGCAAAGGGACGTTATGGCAGGAGATCCAATTCGGGTTTCGATATATCAATGAGAAACAAAGCCTGCGCGCACTGACGGTCCTGTTCATGGTTGCCGGTATCTTCCTTGCCATCGGCGCGACGTTGATGGCTCCGCTGGTGTTGAGTGGGATGGGGAACGATGAATCGGCGTTGGGGACTGTCCTTTCAACGGGAGCAGTGGGCGGCGTGGCGGGAGGCGTGATTTTAAGTCTATGGGGAGGCACAAGGCGCCGCATCCTTACCGTACTGATCGGAGGGGCAGGCGCATGTCTGCCTGGCATCGTCTGGCTGGGCTTGGGGCAGGGCATCCTGTTGTGGGCGATCGGGAGCTTTTTCTTTGCATTATTCGAGCCGTTCGTGGAAGGCGGCAACATTGCGATCTGGCAGGTGAAAACACCAGCCGATGTGCAGGGACGTGTGTTCTCGGCGCGGCATTTGCTCGTGCAGTTGCCGTATCTGTTCGGTATCCTTGCGGCGGGATATCTCGGTGAAGCCATCGCCATCCGACCTGTGTTGGTCTTTGCGGGCATTGCAGGCGCGTCCGTGTTTGCGATCGGATATTTTGTTCATTCCATCCGCAATGTGGAGGAGATCATGCCTGACGCGATGGAGGGGACATGAATTGGATCATCGGTATTGCCGTTCTTGTGATCGTTGGCTATCTGCTCGACCGCGAGATCTGGTTTTATGAGGGCGTGCATTTGGGTCCGCGTGCGCAGGCGTGGCTGTACGACCGCTGGTCGCGCAAATATGATGATGGCAAGCGTGAGAGTCAACTGCGGGATGATGAGATGCTGGCACAGCCGCTGTTGGATGCGACTAAGGACGTTCAGACTCCCTTTGTGCTGGATTTTGCGACAGGGACCGGGCGCCTCTCTTACGCACTCACCCGCCGACCCGAATTCAAGGGGCACATCATCGCGCTCGATCTTTCGCAGGGGATGTTGGAGCAGGCGTACCAAAAACTTTCTCGCGCTGAGTGGAGGGACGGTGTTCCTCCGTCCAGCAGTCGAAGCGCGGATGAGCAAGATACTATATATTCGAATCCAACGCCCGCTTCGACTACGGGTTTCGATACGGCGGACAATCACCGCCTACTCAACCCTCCGGGCAGCGAGGAAATAATAAATGTTGAATTCCTCCGCCATCTCGCCCTGCCACTTCCTTTCCCCGACAATTCATTCGACGTGGTCTGCGCGCTCGAAGTGCTGGAGCTCTTCCCCAACATGGACGAGCCTCTTGCCGAGTTCGCACGCGTCCTTCGCCCGGGCGGACTCTTAATCTCCTCACGCGGCACGGAGGCATCGGGACGCAGGGCGAAGGTCAAGAGCGTGGAGGCGTATACGTCCCTGCTCGCGAAATATGGATTTGAGAATATTCAAGTCACCAAGTGGTGGAAGTTGTTCGACCGTGCGCTGGCGGTCAAAAGCGGATCATCGTCCCCGGTGGGGGCGCGTCATTTACATGATGTATTGCGTTGCTCGCAATGCGGGGATATCCAATGGGAGCAGGTTGCTTCTAGGTGGACGTGTGTAAACTGCGGGAATGGATTGTCCCTGACCGGGGAGGGGATCGTTCTGGGGTAAATCCCGGATATCTATGGCGATGCAGACTATTCTTCTTTCACAGCACGGTAAAAGACAAATAAACGTATGCGGCTGAGGAAAAGTCTTGATCCGCTTGGCAGTGGATAGGGGGCGTAGGGAGTGAGTTTTTCCTCGTTCAGCCAGGTGCCGTTCGTGCTGGCGAGATCGATGATCTCGTACTCGGTCGTTGTCTTGCGGATCATGGCATGCCTTCGCGAAAGCCCCAGTTTGAAGCCATCGAAATCTGAAAGGTCGAGCATTGGCTCCGATGTCGGGATCAGGGTACGCCCAATGACAAATTCCGGGTCGGTGCGTACCACGTGCGGCTTGGTCGATTCGGCGAAGTAAACCACTATACCCTCCCGTGGGATGATCGCTTCATCGACGGTCAGGTCTTTGGGCTTATCGGAGTAGCTGATTTGCACCGAAGGGGTTTTGATCGTGATGTATTTTTTTTCGTCCAGAGACGCGCCGCATTTGACGCACTTCTTGGCTTCGATTGCGTTCTCGTGGCGACAGATGGGGCAGAACTTTACAGATGGTTCCAACTCTCAGACTCCAGTGAAAAACTCTTGAGAAACTGCCAGTGTAGTTTCAATTCCAGCACTGATCCAACTAATATTACAACGGACGAACCATCCATTTTGTTTCAATTGCATTGAAAGATGAACCCATCAATACGGTGGTTCTGCGGGACCTTCATAGCCGCACATTCCCACGCGCGGTGAGTTTACCAGGGCAACAGGTTCACCATAATCTGTATGAGGATGATCTTCGGCATGTTCTTCGCACAAGTACGGATTCTCATCCATCTCCCCTTCGATGAGACATCCCATGCAAAGATTAGTCGCAGGTTTGCCACACTCTTTGCATTCCATGGTCGGTACATTATTGCGGGACATCAAGGCAATGGGATGTTTCGTTGTGGCTTTTCCCTTGCGTGAACCTGCAACATGAATTTTAGTTTCGGATGTAGTACCAAAATCGTAGAGATGGAGCAGGTCTGGCTCAGTAGTGAACACATTGTCTGCTTTGCGGACCTTGCCAACCTCGTAGCCTTGCCACCCGCCAACCGTGAATTGACTCAAGTGTCCACAACATTCCAGCCAAATGGCGCGAAGATACGCATCCAATTTTTCGAGCGTCGCCGCCCCGCGCATTTCAAGATCGAGCCAGAAGTCTTTATCGTGGGCGTCTTGTACGCGCACATGCCAAAGGGTTTCTTCGGGTTGCCTGCCAGCATTGGCGGCTTGAACAGCCTCCGCCCGCTTCTCGCACTTTGCTAGGTGGCGTGACATCCCGCTTTTGGCGGTCTCCTCACCGCAGTATTGGCATTTTCCGCGTGATTGAGCAGTTCGTGCCATATTTCTCTCCTTAGTTACTTGCGCTTTCGGTTCTTCTTGCGTGATTTCTTCTCCTGCTTCCGCTTGTTCTTTTCCTTCTTCTTGTCGCGATTGACTTTCTTCTCAGGCTCAAACAATTCATCCTGTCCTGAAAGCATTTCGAAGAATGGAAGACGCGCTGGTTTTGTAATGCGTTTCTCCAGCAACCCCAATTCAACCTGCACATCTTCAAAATCCCCCATGATCATTTCATCAACATTTCCTGATTCGAACGCCCTTTCGATCAGGTCAATATGTTCGACGGCTCTGAGTCTTACCAGATCATAGATGATGAAGCCATTCAAGCCTTCGTCGTTTTCCTTGTAGTTTTCCAGTATAGACGCAAGGATTTTTACGCACTCATCCCTTGTTTCGGGATAGGTTTTACCAATTGCATAAAGCGACTTTGCGGCACTCACGCGGGCATACATCCCATTTGTATCATCCCGTAGATATTCACTTATCGGATCTATTGCTGTTGGACCAATTTTTGCAAACACATCTTCTGCATCTTCGCCGATCCAATCATCATCTTCATCATCAACTTGATGAAGAATTCCCAAAATCGAAGGGATTGCCTCCACAGCCTTGAGTTGACCCAGCGCCCGCCAGGCATGGATTTGGGCGTACCATTCGGGAAGGTCTATGTCATCTGGCGCATCTTCAGGCGGGAACATGAACCGCATTTCATTATCTTCCGCTAATCGGATCAGGTCAGGGATATGGTCGTGCGTAAGACCCAGTGTGGAATAATCCAGCCAGGCTCCACCGTGCGGTCTGCCCAGTTCAACTAGACTGGCGACAGGTTCGGTGTAGGTATTGGTCATTGAATAATCCTTTACTCTCGAAAACTCTGACTCAACATGGACTCAAATCGCGAAGTATCCCCATCAGGGGACAACCCCTCTTAATTGATTGTTGCATCATTCTGTTCCAGTAAGGTGACTGTCACCTTTACCCTTATTTTACCGTTCCATGCCTGCTTCTTCCCTTTGCTTTGAGGGGCATTGCCTGTCTGCATACGAGCAATAGACACAGCAATCCTCTGTTTTCGGTCGCAGAATTGCGCCACAACTGGCGCACTGATACACGATCACTCAGGTATCGGGCGGCATCTGCTCGTGGCTGACATGCCCGCACCGCGGACAGGTGATGACCGCGTCCAGTTTCAGGGTGTCTGTCACGTTGGCTTGTCTTTTCTCCATTAGGTTTTCCAGTTACTCCCAATTTTACCGCCCTATCATTTAATTGCCTGATCACGCCACGGACACAAACTCAGACCTGACAGGTTTTATCATGACGCGAGTCACTCGCAACCAATGCGTGGACAAGGATTCGAGTTGGGCAAAGTGTCGCGGAAACCTGTCAGGTCTTTTCACAACTCTTTTCCACCCGTGGACAGCCCCCTCCCGCAACGCGTTGACCTTCGCCTGTCGCAGATCCCCGAAGCGGAGCGAAGGGGGCAAGCCATCCAGATACGCGACAATGCGCCGCTGTTCATTAATAAGAGTATTAGTCATTAATAAATCAATATCCATATATTTATAAATCATTTTTTGGCTTTTACTTTAGTGTTCTTGCGGGCAGGTTTGTCTCTCAAAGCACTCATAACTTCGTCGGTTGTTTTCCCAAATGAAACCGCGTGTTCAAAAACCCCCTCGTAAAACCATCTATCATAGTTAGATCGTGTCCAAGAAATGGGTGAGGCGGGTGTGATTTAGGCATTGAAAAAAAGAAGCCTCAGGAGTAGGTTAAAGGTGCTAAACCACAAACCTATTCGAAGGAGGCT
The DNA here is from genome assembly GCA_036525495.1 of Anaerolineales bacterium. Taxonomy (GTDB): domain Bacteria; phylum Chloroflexota; class Anaerolineae; order Anaerolineales; family Villigracilaceae; genus Defluviilinea. The sequence continues at coordinate 32 of DATDAG010000415.1, read as the reverse complement.
TCCAATGTTCATCATAACATACCGGGAGGAGG
>DATDAG010000414.1:0-4204 GCA_036525495.1 Anaerolineales bacterium | reverse complement strand
CAGACAGGGTTGAAATCGATCGAGCGCTTGATAGCATGCGGTCCGCCCTGGGAGATAAGTTTGATGCACTCTGGAAGCAAGGATCAACCATGAAAGTCGACGATGCCATCGCGTACGCATCCACAGATCAATAGAGTATCCTATCGTGATGCCTAACCCTCCGCCAAATTTTGAAACCGGCCCGACCGAAGAACTAAGCCTGCGTGTCAGTGTCGCAGTTTTGGTGCGGATTCTGTTGAATGACCCCGATACCAATGACCAACTCCTGGTCTTAGAACGAAAAGCAACCTTTGACTCAAATGAAGAACACGTCACTGTCATCGCACAACCCTTTGGCGGCGGTCTGCGGATCAACAACCCGGATGCACTGCATGAACTTACCAACGGTTTCCGCTATGACAGCGAAAGCTCGCGGATCCACCAGGACTTTCGGATCATGATCCAACCATCCAGGTGGGATGCAGTCAAAGCATTTTGCCTGGATCAGTTCCGCCGTCGAAGCAACGAGATCATTGAATTGTCCCCTGAACGTGAATTGGTTGAAGAATTCGGATCCGCACTAAAAATTTACCTGAAACCCAATCAATTTCACCTGCGTCCATTGTGGGCGATGATTGAAAATAACCCGGCATCCAGCGGGAACATTTATGCAACAGGAACCTCAACGGTCAGACTCTACCAGGTATTCGAAGCCAAGATTGTAAATGAAATGCTGCAAGCAGCCATTTTAAGAAACAGCCGCAGCTATTCAGACTATACCCTTCGGGCTACAGTCCTGGAAGATGTGCGTTTAGGCGGCAAAGGCTGGGCAAACGCCTTCCTAACTATTCCGTTAGAGGAACTGCGAAATTTTTATCATTCCCTAGCGCCAGAAGATCGAGATTACCCGGTAACTTTCAGAGATTCGATTCTGGAAAGCAATATACCTGCCATATTAGAAGATATGGTGGTTCCGAAATTCCTTAGATTAGATCAATAAACCTTAGTTATAAAATACATCTTAGCAACAGATCCATTCAGCCTCCCAGGGCAGAAACTTCTATCAATTCTCCTAATCGGTCACAGAAAATCAAAATGGAGGTAAAATCTATTTATCACTTTTCAAGTAAAAAAATAGATTGGTAAGCCAATCATTATCAAGAACCGAAGTTTATTCATTTATTCATTCGCCCTGAAGCGGCATTGTCTTTTGCAGTACAAGTTTATTGAGGTTTTTTTGATGATTATTTAAAAAAATTTATTACAACGATTCATGCCTTGGAGGAGATATGAAAAAATTCAAGAAGATTCTAACTCGTGTACTGATTGGGTTGGTTGTGCTCGCTGTAGTTGTGGGGGCAGTTGGTGTTTATGTCCTAAAAATCTATATCCCCAATACCGCAGCGCCGAAATCCTTCCCCCAGGTAGACGGTGAATTACAACTGGCGGGCCTGGACGATGTCGTGGACATCTACCGCGATGACATGGGTATCCCGCACATTTATGCCTCAAGTTTGCACGACCTGTTCTTTGCCCAAGGCTATGTTCACGCCCAGGAACGTTTCTGGCAGATGGATTTCTGGCGGCATATCGGTTCAGCAAACATCTCCGAATTGATCGGTGCGGCTGGATTGGATAACGATAAATTCCTGCGCACGTTAGGTTGGCGCCAGGTGGCAGAAGCTGAATATGCTTCCCTCAATCGTACATCACGCGCCATTCTCGATTCATATGTCGAAGGGGTGAATGCTTACCTAAGCGATCGCGAACCAGTTGAAATCAGCCTGGAATACCTGCTTTTGACCAAGCTGCTCAATCCCGATTACGTCATTGAGCCATGGACGCCAATCAACTCCCTAACATGGGGCAAAGCCATGGCCTGGGACTTAGGGGGCAATATAGATAATGAAATCGAACGTGCAATCCTGCTCAAAACACTTTCCCAGGAGCAGGTGGATGAGCTCTTTCCACCCTACCCCACCGACCACCCGGTGATTGTGCCGGAGGTCGGCGGGTCAACGGTACTGAATGATGGCGATTCTGGAATGTCGATTTCACCAGAACTGGCTGTTGTCGAATTCCAACCGATTGCAGACCAGTTGGCCGGCCTTGAAGCCCTCCTCGGGCCGACCGGCTCCGGGATCGGTTCCAACTCCTGGGCCATCTCGGGTGAGCATACCAGCACGGGAATGCCACTATTGGCCAACGACCCTCACCTGGGCATCCAGATGCCCTCCATCTGGTTCCAAAACAACCTGTACTGCAGGCAAAAGACAGCCGACTGCCCCTTTGAAGTGGGCGGGTTTTCTTTCGCCGGCGTTCCGGGTGTGATCATCGGGCACAATGATCAACTCGCCTGGGGAGTTACCAATGTCGGTCCGGACGTAATGGACCTGTATATCGAAAAGATCAACCCGGACAACCCCAACCAGTACGAATTCAACGGCAAATGGGTAGACTTCGAAACCAGGGAAGAAATCATCGAGGTCGCCGGCAGCGAGCCGGTCACCCTGACCGTCCGGATTTCACGTCACGGCCCAATTATTAACGATAACTACCCTCCACTCAAAGACCAGGTCGATCTTGAAGACGACCCCGATGCACAGCCCTTCAAAGATAAATCTGGCGTCAGCCTGCCGGATACGTATGCCATCGCGCTGGCGTGGACCGCACTCACCCCATCCAGTCCATTTGAGGCGATCTGGGGGTTCAACATTGCCCAGAATTGGGAGGAGTTTCGCGCCGCTGCCAGTCGATTCCACGTCCCTGCTCAAAACCTGCTCTACGCCGATGTTGAAGGCAATATCGCCTACCAGACGCCGGGTGATATTCCCATCCGCAAAAATGGGGACGGCCGCCTGCCTGTACCCGGCTGGACGGATGAGTATGATTGGACCGGATTCATTCCCTTTGAGGAACTTCCATACGCTATCAATCCTCCCAGCGGCTACATTGCCACGGCCAATAACCAAGTCCACCCCTGGGAATATCCCTACTTCATTACCTACGACTGGTCTTATGGCTTCCGCGCTGCCCGTGTTGTGGACATGATCGAGAACGCCCCTGGAAAAGTGGATATCGCCTATATCCAGTCCATGCAGGGGGATTCCAAGAGCCTGAATGCCGAGACTCTGGTTCCGATCCTGCTTTCGCTCGAATTTAATTCCGACGCAGCCGAGATTCTTGGCCGCTTCCTGGCTTCCTGGGATTACCAGGAGCTTGCTGGTTCTCAATCCGCGGCGGTTTTTGAATGGTTCTGGTGGAACCTGCTGATGAATACCTTCAAAGACGACCTCCCCGAGGCTCAATGGCCTGGTGGTGGAGATCGCTGGTATGAAGTTATGCGAAACCTGGTCCAAGAACCGAACAGCGCCTGGTGGGATGACAAAGATACAGAAGATGTTGTTGAGACCCGCGATGATATCTTCATCCGGGCAATGGAAGAAACGATTGAACAGTTGGGCAAGGAGTACGGCAAGAACTACGCAAAATGGCCCGCCTGGGGTGAACTGCACGGGGCTACCTTCCGAAACGGCGTATTGGGAGAATCAGGAATCGGCCCGATTGAGGACATTTTCAACCGTGGCCCATTTGTTACCGGCGGAGGGGAAGGGATCGTCAACGCCACCGGCTGGACAATTGGGTCCTTCGCGGTAGATTGGCTGCCCTCCATGCGCATGATCGTCGACCTGGGGGACCTGCAGAACTCGGTCACGGTTCATACCACCGGCCAGTCTGGCCATGCCTTCCACCCACACTATATCGATTTCGCACCTTTGTGGGCTGGTGTAGAGTATTACCCGATGGACTGGGATGAGCAAACGATCGTCAATCAATCCATGGAACATCTCAGGCTAATTCCCTAGCCAATACCACTTACGGGTCTCATCACTACCACCACACAATAACAAAGGAAGGTTGTCCACTTAGGACAACCTTCCTTTTCTTATACGACTAGAGTTTGTATTAGCGTTAATCTTCGGGTACCTCACCACCAAAGTGGGTAAACAGGTAGCGGATATTGGTTTCAAACCTGCCTGTGGCTCCAACCAGCCACTTGTCGAATGGTGCAGGTAGGGTGATCTTTTTGGCTTGTTCAAACGTCCCGCCACTCTGGACAACTTTTCCCACAAAATCCGCCATCAGATCCATGTATTGAATTTGCAAATTGAGGTACTCCTTACTATAAGCCACAAGTCCATGCCCAGGAACGAGGACCTTAAAA
>DATDAG010000413.1:0-7957 GCA_036525495.1 Anaerolineales bacterium | reverse complement strand
GGTGAAGGGAGGAATAAATGGACATCAAACAACTCACCGACGAAATGCACCGCCTCGTGGAATCCAAAGGCTGGTACGACGAAAACAGCAAACGCCCACAGACGCCGCGAAATCTGGCAGTGTCTCTTTCCATCGAAGCGGCAGAGATTTTGGAACAGTTCCAATTCACGGATGAGATCAAGGACAAGGATGAGTTGGGAAGCGAACTCGCGGACGTGACCTTGTATCTCCTGCAATTGGCATCCGTTTCAGGGATCGATCTGGAGGAGGCGGTGTTGAAGAAGATTAAAGTGAATAAAGAAAGAACATGGGATACGAACGGTGGTTGAGCTCTAGCAGTCGAAACCACCAATAAGCGAAACAATCCCGGTTACTTGTTGGTTTCGACACCTGCACTTGCGTGCTGGTGCAAGTGTACGGGCTCCGCCCTACTCAACCAACGGCATTGGAATAAAAATGAACATATCTGTATTTGGCGGCTCACAACCCAAGGAAGGCGACTCAGCCTACACCGAAGCAATGGAACTCGGCAGGCTTCTCGCGCAACGAGGACATACCGTCCTCACCGGCGGCTACATCGGCACGATGGAGGCTGTTTCGCGTGGCGCGTATGAAGCGGGCGGACATGTCATCGGTGTGACGTGCGAAGATATTGAAGCGTGGAGAAAGGTCGCTCCCAATCGCTGGGTGAAAGAGGAGCGGCGGAAGAAAACGCTCAGTGAGCGGTTGCAAGTTCTCATCCAGGATTGTGACGCGGCACTCGCCCTCCCCGGCGGCGCGGGCACGTTGACCGAGATCGCTTTGATGTGGAACCTGATAATCGTGGAGTCTCGTCACCGGAGCCCGCTAATACTGATCGGGCGCGGCTGGCAGTCCACGTTCGATCAGTTCTTTACTTCGCTTGGAAATTACATGCCCGCGAATCAAAGAGAATTACTGATGTTCGCGAACAGTGTACAGGAAGCAGTTGAAAAGTTAGATGCTTGAACGTTGCAGGTTAAAACCTGAAACCTTCAAATCTTGAACTTGAAACATAAAGAGGAAAAATGGCTGAAGATAAATTACCCACACGTGCAGAAGACTTTGCAGAATGGTACAACAGACTCGTCCTGAAAGCGGATATGGCAGATTACTCCCCCGTGCGCGGATGCATGGTCGTCAAGCCCTACGGCTGGACGCTATGGGAGAACATGCAGGCAGGACTTGACCGCCGCTTCAAAGAAACGGGGCATGTCAACGCGGCATTCCCAATGTTGATCCCACTTTCCTTCTTTGAAAAGGAGAAGGAACACGTGGAAGGTTTTGCCCCCGAACTGGCAGTCGTCACACACGGTGGCGGCGAAGAGTTGGAGGAAAAACTGGTCGTACGTCCCACCTCCGAAACCATCATTGGGCATATGTACTCCAAGTGGATCAAATCCTATCGCGACCTGCCCATCCTCATCAACCAGTGGGGTTCGGTCTTACGCTGGGAACTGCGCACGAAACTATTCCTACGCACAGCTGAGTTCTATTGGCAGGAAGGTCACACCGCGCACTCGTCTGCTGATGAGGCGATGGAAGAGACCTATCGCATGTTGGATGTATACGCCGATTTCGCGATCAACGATTGCGCCATCCCCGTCATCAAAGGTGTCAAGACCGAGAACGAAAAATTTGCAGGCGCGATGATGTCCACGACCATCGAAGCGATGATGCAGGACAAGAAAGCCCTGCAATCGGGCACTTCACACTATTTCGGTCAGAACTTCGCCAAGGCATTCGAGATCCAATTCCTGAACAAGGAGAACACGCTCGAACACTGTTACACCACCTCGTGGGGGTTATCCACACGTATGATCGGCGCCATCATCATGACCCACGGCGACGACCAGGGCATGGTCATGCCTCCCAAGGTCGCGCCCATCCAGGTTGTCATCGTCCCCATCTATAAGAGCGACGAAGAAAAAATAAAAGTGATGGATGTGGCAGACAAGGTCTTTGCCGAACTCAAGTCCGCTGACATCCGCATCAAGATGGACGACCGCCAAGGCGTCACGCCCGGATTCAAATACAACGATTGGGAAATGCGCGGTGTCCCCATCCGTCTGGAGGTCGGACCCAAGGATGTGGAAAAAGGTTCGGTCGCGCTGGCAAGACGGGACAAGCCCGGACGCGAGGGTAAATCCTTCGTCTCACAAACGGGTCTCGCGTCGACGGTGAACGGACTCCTGTCCGAAATCCATGACTCACTCCTCAAGCGCGCTACCGAATTCCGCGATGCCAACATCCACGATCCCAAATCCTACGATGAACTCAAGCAGGTTGTCGCGGATGGCTGGGCGTTCTCCTACTGGTGCGGCAATAAGGAATGTGAAGCAAAAGTAAAAGAAGATACCAAAGCCACCGCTCGTTGTATCCCACTTGAAGGACAGCCCGAAACGAAAGGCAAATGCATCGTCTGCGGATACGAAGCAGAGAAGAAAGTGCTGTTCGGTAGAGCGTATTAATCAATAACCGTAGGGGCGGGGTAACCCCGCCCCTATTACAATTGTTGTAATGCCTGCCATAGACCTCGCCCGCCTCAAAAAACAGACATCCCACCTGGCTGACATCTTCGACCAGCCAGCGGATTTCCTGCGCGAACATCGCGAGATATTGGACTATTACGTAAACCGCACCCTGCGGAGTCAAGGCGTGGCGCCATCGTCCGTCCTCCCTACCTACAGGACGCCGCCTGTCGTCCTCCGACAAATTGAAACGGAACTGGGTCCTGTTGCGGAACAAAAACCCATCCAGGCGCTCGAACTCGCCGACGCACTCTGGGACGAAGGCTGGCTTGAAACGCGATTGCTCGCCTCGTTTTTACTCGGGCGCATCCCTCCGCAAGAGGAACGCCTCCTCGCCCGCCTGACAGCATGGACACAAGGCGTCCGTGACCCGGAGGTGCGCGCCGCGTTGCTTACCATCAGCCTCACACGTCTCCGCAAGGAAACACCTGATCTTTTCATCCTTCTTGTCAAGGAATGGCTTCATCCCGCGCGTCAACGCATGTGGTCGAATGGCATCCAAGCGCTGATCCCGCTGGTCAACACACCAGACTTTGACAACCTGCCCCCCATATTCGAGATTGCCGAACCCATTATCAAAGTCTCCCCTGCCGCGTTACAATTCGACATGCAGGAACTGATCACCGCCTTGTACAAGGCATCACCTGACGAAACCGTGTTCTTCCTGGCACAGATCATAAAGAAAACAAAAAGCCCTCTTCCGGTAGTGTCATTAAGACGCATGTCGCGTGAACTGCCGGAAGAACTGCAAACCAGCCTGCGCGAAATACTGCGCGGCAGGAAATAAGAAAGGAGCAAACTATGAATATCTTGGCACTAAGAGGTATAGCCGGGGTTGCGATTCTTTTTTTGGGGCGCGAACTTAGTTTTCTCTTCTCGGCTGCAATGGCGGCCTTCCTGGGGATACGGCTTATGCCTCTCCTTCCTGTTTCCTGGCCCGCCTGGGGAGATAACGCTTTTCTGGCTGGGATCGCCGTCCTGGGTGCTGTGCTTACGATCATTGACAAACGCGCTGGTTATTACGTCTGCGGGTTTCTCGTGGGTGGCTTCATCTTCAACGAGCTCTATGCACCGGGAAGTCTCACCATCCCGGTTCTGCCGTTCGTTGTTGGGAGCGTCCTTGGGGCGGTCCTGATAGGCTTGCTCGGCGAATGGGCGATGATCGTTGTATCTTGCCTGATCGGCACATACCTCATCTATGGAGTGTTACCTTTGTTTGGCACAGCCAAAACACTTGCCAGCGCTGGTATTTTTATTGTTGGAGCATTGGCGCAGGTTGTCTTTTTCCAGATGCAAAAACACGCTGATAGATAGCGCATGGATGCGGGTCGTTCTATCTATCTCCACGGTCTCGAAAGCGACAGCAACAGCGGCAAAGCACGTCAGTTCCGCGATTGGTTCCCCAGCATGTTGACCCCCGACTTCAAAGGTTCATTCGAAGAGCGGATGACTCAACTTGACCCGATCCTCACAGGCGAAGATCACTGGACGCTCATCGGTTCATCCTTTGGTGGACTCATGGGGACCGTCTACACCTGCAAACACCCCTCTCAAATACACAAGCTTGTCCTGCTCGCCCCCGCTCTCCTGCGCGAACCCTTCGGCTCTCACCTGGACCTCGAACCTGTTTCTGTTCCAACGATCATCATCCACGGGACGCTGGACAATGTGGTTCCACTCGAGCCGGTCCGCGAGATCGCGCAGAAACTATTCACGAACCTGACGTATCATATCGTCGAAGACGATCATCGTTTGTACAAGACCGTCCGTAAATTGGATTGGGGAAGCATTCTGGAGTAGGACAAATCGACAATTTGCCCTACAGGAGAATCATGAAACAACACAACTACTGGCTGACAACCGCTCAAATGCCTGCGGACACAAACACGATCACTCCTTTCCCTGAGAAAGTGGATTTTGCCATCATTGGCGCGGGCTACACAGGTCTGAGCGCCGCGTATACATTGGCAAAACAAGGTGTCAATGTCATTGTGCTCGAAGCGGAGTCCATCGGCTGGGGTGCAAGTTCGCGCAACGGCGGCATGGCGTTGACCGGGCTCAAACTTCCCATGCAGACCGTCATCAAAAGATATGGACGAGACATGGCAAGACAATTGTTCCAGTGTTCGTTGGATTCGGTCAGCGTAGTGGAACAAATCGTCAGCGACGAGAACATAGACTGCGGTTTCGAGCGTACAGGTCATTTGTTGCTGGCGAACAAGCCCGGACACTTTGAAGCGCTCAGAGATGAAGTTGAATTCATGGGCAGGGAATTCAATCACAATGTAAGGCTTATCCATCCGCGCGAGTTGAAGGATGAGATCGGTTCCATCGCGTATCACGGCGGGCTGGTGGATGAGGTCAGTGGCGGGTTGAACCCGGCGCAATATGTGGCGGGTCTTGCGCGTGCGGCAGAAAAGTCTGGGGCGAGGCTCCATTCACGGGCACGAGTCAACAGGCTTGAGCGGAGGGGGAAGCGGTTTTTCATCCAGACAGAAAGGGGTTCGTTAAGCGCGGAGTCCGTTTTTGTGGCGACAGCCGGTTATACGGGGAAGGTCACAAGAAAACTGCAAAGGAAGGTCATCCCCATTGGGTCTTATATCATTGCGACGGAAAGGCTTTCGGACAAACTCGCGCATGAACTCAGCCCAAAGAACCGCATGATCTTCGATTACAAGCATTACCTGAATTATTTCAGGCTTTGGGATAACCGCATGATCTTTGGCGGGCGCGCGGCATTCTTCCCTGAAACGGAAAACACGATTGGGCGGAGCGCGGAGATTTTGCGACGTGAGATGATTCAGGTGTATCCGCAGTTGAGGGATGTGAAATTGGAATATGTATGGGGCGGCACCCTCGATTTTGCCTTCGATATGATGATGCATGTCGGCAGTGAAGATGGCATGTATTATGCACTCGGGTATGCCGGTCATGGCGTGGCAATGGGAACATATCTGGGAATGACCGTTGCTGAAGCGATGCTGAAAGGGAATATCAAGGAACATCCCTTCGCTCGCTTCAATTTTCCCGGCGCCCCGCTGGGATTGTATAACGGGTTCCCCTGGTTCCTGCCACTGGCAGGTATGTGGCATAAAATTTTAGATTGGATCGAATAGAAATACCGGGGTTGCAGAAATCTGCATCAAAATAGGAGTAAAATAATCTTATCGAATTTCATTTGGAGGAGTGACAATGACAAAGAAGCAAAAAGAAATGGAAGGCGAAGTATATTATCCATCTGAGCAGGTCGTTGCACAGGCCAACGTCAAAGACTGGGATGCAACGGCAGAAAAAGCCCTGAAAGACCCGCAGGGATTTTGGGCGGCAGAGGCGGAAGAACTGGAATGGTTCAAGAAGTGGGACACGGTGCTGGACGATTCGAACAAACCGTTCTTCAAGTGGTTTGTCGGCGCAAAGACAAATATCGTACATAATGCAATTGACCGCCACCTGAAGACCCATCGCAAGAACAAACTGGCATTGATCTGGGAAAGCGAAGACGGCAAGGACCATCGCACATATTCGTATTTCGCGATGAACCGCGAAGTCTCCCGTTTTGCAAACATCATCAAAGCCATGGGCGTGACCAAAGGTGACCGGGTCACGATCTACATGGGGCGCATCCCGGAGATCGCGTTTGCGATGCTGGCATGTGCGAAGATCGGAGCGATCCACTCCGTGGTGTTCGGCGGTTTCTCCGTGGACGCGCTGCAGGGACGCATCGAAGACAGCCAGTCCAAACTTGTCATCACAATGGATCGCAGTTTCAATAACGGCAAGGTCATCTCCCTCAAAGAGACTGTGGACGAAGCGCTCAAGCGATGCCCAAGCGTCGAGAATGTGATCGTCGTCAAACGAGTGGATCAAAACATCCCAATGGAAGCCGGGCGCGATCACTGGTATCACGATCTGTGCGCTCTCCCGATCGCCAATGGAAAATGCCCCACCGAAGTACTTGACGCGGAGGATCCGCTTTACATCCTTTATACATCCGGGTCCACCGGCAAGCCCAAAGCCATCCTCCATACACATGGCGGCTATATGGTCGGCACATATGCCACGTTGAAGTATGTATTCGACCTCAAGGATGAAGATCGCTGGTGGTGCGCGGCGGATCCCGGCTGGGTGACGGGGCATTCCTATATCGTATACGGTCCACTCATCAATGGCGCGACCTCCTTCATGTTCGAAGGCGGACCGACCTACCCCTATCCGAATCGCTGGTGGCAATGCATTGAAAGATATGGGATCACTGTCCTCTACACCGCTCCCACCGCCATTCGCGGGTTGATGCGATTTGGCGATGCCTGGCCCAACAAGCACGATCTTTCCTCACTCCGATTGCTGGGATCCGTTGGTGAGCCGATCAACCCCGAAGCATGGAAGTGGTACTACAAGGTCATCGGTAAGGAGAAATGCCCGATCATGGACACCTGGTGGCAGACTGAGACCGGCATGTTCATGATCACCCCGACCCCCGTTGTTCCGCTCAAACCCGGCTCGGGCACGCGTCCATTCTTTGGACAGGAAGCTGAGATCGTGGACGAGGAGGGGAAACCCGTCCCGGATGACACCGAGGGGTATCTCGTGCTAAAGAACCCGTGGCCCTCCATGCTGCGGACGATCTACGGCGACGAAGAACGCTATGTCAATCAATATTGGACGAAGAACCCCGGCAAATACACCACCGGCGACTCAGCCAAGCGCGACAAGGACGGCTACTACTGGATCATTGGTCGCGTGGACGATGTGCTCAAAGTTTCTGGTCACAGGCTTGGGACGGCGGAGGTTGAATCGGCGCTGGTCAGCCATCCCGCAGTGGCAGAGGCCGCGGCGATCGGACTGCCTCACGAGGTCAAGGGACAGGGCATCCACTGCTTTGTACTCTTAAAGGCAGGGGAAACAGGTACATCTGAACTTGCGGAGGAATTGCGCCAGCATGTGGCAAAGACGATGGGTGCAATTGCCAGACCCGAAGAGATCAAATTCGCGGACAAACTCCCCAAGACACGCTCCGGCAAGATCATGCGCCGTGTGTTGAAGGCAAGGGCACAGGGATTACCTGAAGGTGATATAAGTACGTTGGAAGAATAATTGCAACAACATTCTCTAGCAGACTTCCGAAATCTTCATGATTTCGGAAGTCTTTTTCATAATGTATAATTAATCCATATGGCAACCAAAAAACAATATGAAAACACGATCCTGCAATGGCGGGCGATGAAATATGATGAACTCGTGCGCGAGAACAGCTGGCTGGCATTGGCGGGTTTGTATTGGCTGACTGAGGGCAGGAATCTGATCGGCTCGAACCCGATGTGCGAGGTGGTTTTGCCCGAGCGAGCGCCCACGTTCATCGGGGTCGCTGAGCTGAAAGGGAAAACTGTCCAATATATGGTGGCAGAGGG
>DATDAG010000412.1:0-4380 GCA_036525495.1 Anaerolineales bacterium | reverse complement strand
ATCACCGCCTCTTCTCCTTCCTGATAGACGGCGCGAATTTCTTTTTCGCTTGGCAGTTGGATTGCACTCATTAAACGTATTTTCGCAGACCTTTATCTTTTTGACAACCCATTATTCTTTTCTCGCTGAGCAGTTACGAATAAATACAGGTAAAATACCCCTATGAATTCATCCCGACCCAAATACAAAGGCTGGCTGTACTGGCTGGCTTTTATTATCGCCCTCGGTTTCCGTCTGATTCAACTCGGGGCAAGTCCCCTCACCGATTCTGAAGCCCAATTCTCGTTGCAAGCGCTTCGTATCGCGCAGGGAGAAAATCCCATCCTTGGACCGCAACCCGTTTATATCCTCTTTACCAGTCTCTTCTTCCTCGTCGCAGAAGCCACAAACTTCATGGCGCGCTTCGTTCCAGCCATTGTGGGGAGCATCCTCGTCTTTGTGCCATATTACTTCCGCGAAAAACTCAAACCACTCGTAGCGCTGATTATTGCCTTCCTCATCGCCTTCGACCCGGGACTCGTCGCTCTCTCGCGTCAGGCGGGCGGGACGATCCTCGCGGTAACCTTCCTGCTCTTCGCGTGGGGGATGTGGCGGTACGAACGCGCCATTCCAGCCGGTGTCTTCGCCGCTTTGGCGCTTCTCTCCGGACCCTCAATCTGGTCTGGAATCCTGATGCTTGGACTTAACCTCATCTTTCAGAGAACAACCAACCCGCCGGCTCGATCTGTGCAGGTTGATCTCCGCAGTGCGGGAATTGCTTTTCTTGCCACCCTTCTCCTCGCCGGTACACTCTTCTTCACCACTCCAAACGGACTGAGCGCGCTATTCAATTCGATCCCCGCTTACCTCCGGGGATGGACGGCACAGTCTGTTTTCAGCCCGGGACGCGTGCTTCTTACATTTTTCGCCTACGAACCCTTGGGATTTTTTCTTGCGATCTTCGCTTTGATTCGCGGGTACCGGCTCCAAAGTCCGCGTGTGACCCGTTTGGCAATCTGGTTGGGCGTTTCACTGTTGGTTGCCGTCTTCTACCGCCAGACGACCGAACTTGCCTGGGTCATCATTCCATTGCTGGTCCTAGCCGCTCAGGAACTTTCTCGTAGTCTTGATATTTACTTCGAGGAGCGGGTCGAGATCGGTGTGGTCGCCGGGGCGGTCATGATCCTGCTCATCTATATATGGTTCAACGTCGCCAGCATCGGGCTCAACCCATACGAGCAGTTCTATCCCACACCCATGTCTCTCTTCGGCAGGATGATCGAACTGCCTTTCGGCGCGCGTTATGTAGTCTTGTTCGGGGCTTCGCTGATCCTTGCAGTTTGTATCAGCCTCGTTGCATTTGGGTGGTCGCCGCGCACCGCCCGGCTCGGGACGACATGGTCTTTTTCGCTGTTTCTCGGTATCTATGCCCTTGCATCAGCCTGGGGTGCCAGCGGACAGCGTACCCCGAATGGCGTGGAATTATGGATACCAGATCAATCGCCCGCTCATGCAGACCTGCTTGTATCGTCTGTGAACGATATTTCCCTGTTCAGCCGCGGACATATCGAAGCCGAGCCAGTAACGATCATGGGCGTCAGCTCCCCCGCGCTCGAATGGGTTTTGAGGAACCATGATGTGGAAGTCGTTTCTGTGCTCGATCCTCTAAACGCGCCTCCCATTGTCATCACCCCCTTGATGAACGAACTGGGTCTGCCTTCCGCCTATCGCGGGCAGGATTTCACATGGAGGCAACCTCCCGTGTGGGATAATATCCAGGCACCGGATTGGTTCCGTTGGCTGGTCTATCGCCAGTTGCCGCGCGAGACTGAGACTATCATCTTTTGGGCGCGTGACGATCTATTCCCGGATGCGCGTGAGAATCAACAACCGTGATCAAACCCTTTAAACCGCGAAGCATGCTAGGGATGCCGAGAAAATCAAAATCTTTGCATTCTTCGCGCTCTTTGCGGAGAGAAAATACAAATGACAAACAAACTAACTCCCTCCATTATCGCAATTGACGGACCTGCCGCGTCGGGAAAATCCACGCTTGGGTTGAAGATCGCAAACGAACTCGGGTATCTGTTCTTCGATACGGGTGTGATGTACCGTGCGGTCACATGGATCGCGTTGGATCACGATATCGACGTGAACGACGAGGCGAAGGTCACTGCTTTAGCGGAGCAAACGCCCATTGATGTCGCGCCAGCTTCAAAGTCCGATGGACGCGCTTGCGACGTCCTCGTGGCGGGAAAAGATATCACATGGGAAACACGTCTGCCCGCAGTGGATGCGAACGTATCAGTCGTCTCTGCCTACGCCGGTGTGCGTACGGCTTTGAGCAATCAACAAAGGCGCATCGGCCAGCGCGGGAAGATCGTGATGATCGGACGCGATATTGGGACGGTCGTATTGCCCGAAGCGGATGTGAAGATCTATCTCGATGCCTCCGCCGAGGAACGCGCCAGGAGGCGTTTCAACGAGATCACTGAACGAGGCGCAAATGTAAACTTTGAGGATATTCTTGCGAAGGTGAATGAACGCGACCTCATCGACTCGACCCGTGATGTGGCTCCGTTGAAGCCGGCAGCGGATGCCATTATCGTTGATTCGGATAAACTCACTGCAGAGGATGTTTTCAATCGGGTGCTGGGCTTTTGTAGATGAACGGTGCGTATCGTGTTCCGTTGAAATTCAAGTTGAGCCGTCCGCTATTGCGTACGGGGTTTCGGGGGATTTTTCATGTATTGGCAAATATAAAGATCACAGGAAAACAGAACGTTCCGTATGGGACTCCTTATGTGGTTGCGATGAATCACGTTTCGATCTTCGACCCTCCGTTCGCGGCTTCGTTTTGGCCCGAACAACTTGAGATCATCGGCGCATCGGATGTGTTCGACAAACCCGGTCAGGGACAGCTACTAAAAGCCTACGGTGTGATCCCCGTGCATCGCGGCGACTATGACCGCTCGCTTTTCACAAAGATCATCTCGATCATCAAGTCCGGGTATCCATTGTTGATCGCGCCCGAGGGCGGACGTTCGCACGTCACAGCCATGCGGCGCGCCATGCCTGGCGTGGCATACATCATTGAGCAGACGAATGTGCCTGTCCTCCCGGCGGCGCTGGTGGGAACCACGGAGGATTTCTGGCAAAGAGCGAAACGGGGGGATAAGCCGAATCTCGAAATGCGCATCGGCAAACCCATTGCGCTTCCTGAAAATACAGCCAAAGGCAAAGAGAGACACGAGGCGCGGCAGTCAAATGCAGACCTTGTGATGTGTCATCTTGCCGGGTTGTTGCCTGAAGAATATCGCGGCGTATATGCAGAATCGGTCATCTTCCCCTGAGCCCAAACCCGTCACCGATTGGTGGAGACCCGACCTGGTCGCTCTGCCGAAATTGACCTTCGCAAGAAGAGCTTTTCGCATCTTTGCGCGCGGGCTGGCGAAACTCGTCACCTTCTTTACAATGAGCGCGACTGTCAGCGGAATGGAAAACTTCCCGAAGCATGGCCCGGCATTGATTGTCATCAACCATCTCGGCGACGCAGACGTGGTTCTGCTTGCCGCTACCATCCCCACAACGGTTGATGGGATGGGCAAGATCGAATTGAGCGGACACTGGCTGGTGGGACCTGTCTTCCGCGCTTACGGGGTCATCTGGGTACATCGCGGCAGACCGGACCGTAGAGCGATCCGCGCCGCGCTCGAAGGGTTATCTCAGGGACGATTGGTTACAATCGCGCCGGAGGGAAGAGAGTCGGTGAGAGGCAGTTTGGAGGAGGGGACAGAAGGAGCGGCGTTCCTCGCGATGAAATCCGGCGCGCCGATTGTCCCGGTGGCGATGACAGGGACGGAGAATGAAAACACTTATAGTCACTTGTGGAAGTGGAAGCGCGCGCGGGTCACATTGTCAGTGGGAAAACCGTTCCAATTGAAGGATAATAAGGACCGCCAGATCATGTTACGCCAGGGAACCAGGCAGATCATGGAGTCGCTGGCAGAGTTGTTGCCGGGGTCTTACCAGGGAAATTATAAGGTTGGGTGATCGGTAGTGAAGGTGGACAGACAGGATTAGTGTACGTGTGCCTAAAATATTCCCTTCAAGAACAACAGTAAACCTACTATCGCCAGCGGAATGCCAACGATGGCGCCGACGATTGTCAAACTGACGAGCCCACCAACGAGCATCAGCACAACGCCGAGGATCATGGCAACGAGGCGTCCCGTCATTTCGACGATGACTGCCAGTAATTTCCAGATCGCGGCGAAAGGCCAAAGATACCAGGGGATGCGCTTTTCTTGTGCTGTCATTTCTACCTCCAAAATCTTTATCGCGCTGAGCGGCGCAGTGTCGTCCTTGCGAAATGCATGGTCGAAAGACGCTTCGACTGCA
>DATDAG010000411.1:0-6824 GCA_036525495.1 Anaerolineales bacterium | reverse complement strand
ACTTTACACAAAAAACATTCCGCCATCAATGTAAATATGTCATGAAAAAGTCATTCTTTTATTGATAAATGTCATAATGCCAAAAAATGTGCAATGTGTGAATTCCTGTCATTGCGAAAATAATTGCAGGATTTTATTTTTTACTGATTTCGAGTCGATGGCGGGATTAATGTCACTGCATTGCAGTGACATTCGTTTTGTATATGAATAATCTCTTAAGCAATTTCATTATTTGCTAATTTTTATCCTAGTAATCCTCAATGTTCGATTGTAAAAGTTGTTGTTATAGTAACGCCGAAATAAAATATTACATGGCAGCATATTATGCACATCATCGCACTTGGACTCAACCACACTACAACATCCATTCAACTCCGTGAACGACTTGCTTACAGCGAAGACCAGATCCGTGCTTCGCTTGCCCGTCTCTCATGTGGAAGAGTGCCATCTCCACTTTCAGAGATGGTCATTCTCTCCACATGCAATCGAATAGAGATTTATTCCACTTCCAATGATTTGTCTTTTGACACATTGGAAGTTTTTTTATCTGAAACACGGGATGTACTTGTCGATGAAATTCGCCCGCATCTCTATCGTCTACAGGATATGGATGCAGTTCAGCATTTATTTGAAGTAGCAGCGGGGCTTGATTCGCTCGTTATTGGTGAGCCGCAAATCCTTGGGCAGGTTACCAAAGCTCTCGAGCTCGCACGCGGACAAAACACAGCAGGTCCGATATTGAACCGACTTTTCCAATCCGCTATTCACACGGGCAAACGCGCCCGCACAGAGACAGCTATCAGTCGCAACCCTGCTTCAGTTTCATCACTCGCCGCATCAAAAGCGGAAAAAACAATTCCTACAATTACTGAAGCGCAGGTGGTTATCCTTGGTGCAGGCGAAATGGCAGAACTGGCAGTGGAAGCATTACGCAAACGCGGCACGAACCGCATCCTGGTAGTAAACCGCACCTTGGAACGTGCCCAGTCCCTCGTTCAGCGCTGGGATGCACAAGCCACCACCTTTGAAAATATCGACACCGCGCTTGCATCCGCAGATATTTTGATCTCATCCACGGGTGCCCCGCACACGCTCATTACACATAAGATGGTCAAGACAGCGATGAATGTGCGTCCAGATCGTCCGCTGGTATTGATCGATATTGCTGTGCCGCGTGACATAGACCCAGATGTGACGGATATTCCGCATGTAAGTTTATATGACATGGACAATCTGAACGACCAGCTTGAAAACTCGCTTGCCGAACGAATGGCAGAGGTACCGCAGGTCAAAGCGATCGTGGAAGATGAAGTTCTTTCCTTTGCAGAGTATATGCAGTCTTTGAAAATGCTCCCCATTATCGTTGATATGCGCCAGCAGGCAGAAACCATTCGCCAAAGCGTATTGAAGAAAAACTTGAACAAATTACCTGACCTCACTGATCTAGAACGTGAACGTATTGAGGCAATGACCCAGGCGCTGGTCAAGAAAATTTTGGACGCGCCAACGAATTGTCTGCGTTCTGAAGCGGCATCACCACGCGCATCTGAATACGCAGCGTTAGCTCGTTCGCTCTTCAATTTATCCGACAAACGAAAATATCCCACATCCACGGCGGCAGATTAATCATGAAACTTATTTTTGCAACCCGACCATCCAAACTTGCTCGTTGGCAAACCAATTACGTGATCAATGCGCTTAAGAGTTTGCATCCCGATCTTGAATGTGAAGAAAGAGTCATTACAACACAGGGCGACAAAATTCTCGACAAGCCTCTGCCTGAGATCGGCGGCAAGGGTTTGTTCACGCAGGAACTCGAAGCTGAGTTGTTAAGCGGAGCTGTTCATTGTGCAGTGCATTCACTCAAGGATTTGCCCGTCGATAACATCACGGGATTGACCGTTGGGTGCATTCCTGCACGAGCGGAAGTACGCGACGCACTAATCTCTGCGCATGGATATACCGTATCTACACTCCCCATCGGCGCTTCGGTCGGGACATCAAGCCTGCGACGCGCTGCCCAGATCCTTTCTCTACGCCCAGACCTTCGCATCGAATCCCTGCGCGGCAACGTGGATACGCGTTTACGCAAAGCACTCGATGGTCAATATGATGCCATTATCCTTGCGGGGGCAGGACTCACACGGCTGGGATTAGAGAGTCACATCACCGAATGGCTTTCGCTCGATGCCATGCTCCCCGCGCCTGGACAGGGTGCCCTCGCTGTGCAATGCCGCGCAGATGATGATAAAACGCTTGCATTACTTTCCAAATTCGAAGATGGAGCTACCCGCAAAGCGGTTGCTGGTGAACGTGCTTTCTTGCAAGGATTGGGTGGCGGGTGCTCTGTCCCTGTGGCAGCCTATGCCTCAGTATCGGATGGCATCATTGAACTTACTGGTTTGGTGATTTCAGAGGATGGGAAGAAAGCAATTCATGTAAATCGTACAGGCACAAATGCTCAACTGCTTGGAAATGAATTAGCGCATCGTGCCGTCGCACAAGGCGCAGATGAGATCCTTAACTTGATTGCTGTTCACTGATCATTTATGAAAGTCCTTATCACTCGTCCCCGTACTCAAGCCGATGACTTCGCAGAGAAACTTCGAACTGCAGGTTTTGAACCTGTGTATTTTCCTGTGATTGAGATTCAATCTGTTGAAAATAATATTGCATTGGAACGGGCTTTATCAAAGATCAATTGCTATGAATGGATCGTGTTTACTTCGGTCAATGCGGTGTCATCCACCATCGATTCCAATTTTTTACAAACATGGGGTGAGTATCCTGTAGGGACGATGAAGGTGAAGATCGCAGCCATCGGACCCAAGACCGCCGAAGCGCTGCGCAAGCACAATATCGAACCTGACTTCATCCCCGATGAATTTGTGGGTGAAGCGATTATGGCGGGACTTGGTGATGTGCGGGGTAAATGGGTTTTGCTTCCGCGTGCCGAGATCGCTCGCAAGGAATTACCCGAAGCAATCTCTCATGCAGGCGGGGTGCCGCATGAGGTCACGGTGTATCGAACATTGCCTGCCAAAGTAAAAGAAGGCGAATTGATCGCTCTGAAATCAGGAGTGGATGTGGTCACCTTTACGAGCGCATCCACGGTTGAAAATTTTATTGCACTTACACGCCAATGCAAACTTGATCCGTTTAACCTGCCAAAGAATCCTGTTTTTGCCTGCATTGGTCCTGTGACTGAACAAGCGGCTAGAGAAGCAGGTTTTCAAAGCATTATCACTGCAAAAAAATACACAACCGATGGATTGCTCGAAGCCATCACACACATGGAGAAATTATGACACTCTTAGAAATTGACCGCAGACCATTGACCACAGACCATCGTCTATCGTCCATTGTCCATCGTCCACGCAGATTGCGTACCAATCCTGGTATCCGCGCGATGGTGCGTGAGACTGAACTCAATGCGAACGATTTTATCTATCCATTGTTCGTGCGGCATGGGACAGGACGGAGCGCAATCAGCTCAATGCCAGGGGTGTATCAACTGTCAGTAGAGGAAAGTGTTCAGGAAGCAGAAGAAGCCGCAAAGTCAGGAGTGAACGCTGTCATCCTGTTTGGGATCCCCAAAGAGAAGGATCCGATCGGGCTGGAGAATTTCGCGGAAGATGGAATTGTCCAACAGGCGATTCGCGCGATCAAAAAAGAAATCCCAGAGATGGTTGTGGTGACGGATGTTTGCTTGTGCGAATATACCGACCACGGACATTGCGGCATTCTGAATACGGGCGAACATTTTCATGCGGGCTTGCCTGATGGATATGTGCTGAATGACCCGACGTTGGATGTATTGGCAAAGGTGGCAATCTCGCATGCTGAATGCGGCGCGGACATTGTTGCTCCGAGCGGCATGATGGATGGTATGGTCGCGTCCATTCGTAATGGACTGGATGGCGCTGGGTATGAGAATTTGCCAATCATGTCTTATGCCGTAAAGTATGCCTCATCATTTTATGGACCTTTCCGCGATGCTGCGGAAGGTGCGCCGAAGTTTGGTGATAGAAAGTCGCATCAGATGGACCCTGCGAATGTGCGTGAAGCATTGCGTGAAGCTGCTTTGGATGTAGAGGAAGGCGCAGACATGTTGATGGTGAAACCTGCGTTGGCATATCTCGATGTAATCCGCGTGGTGAAAGATGCGTTTCCTGAATTACCGATGGCAGCATACAACGTTAGCGGTGAGTACTCGATGATCAAAGCCGCCGCGCAAAACGGTTGGATCGATGAAGCTAAGGTGACTTTGGAAACGTTGACTGCGATGAAACGCGCGGGCGCTGACTTGATCATTACCTATCATGCCGTGGATGCGGCGAAGTGGTTGAAATAATTACAAGGACAAATTCATGACTTTAGAAACTCTATCCCCCCGTGCTGCCTCTGAGCGGCAATATCAAAACAACCGCATGATTCACGCGGATTTCGACATGGCCCCCTTTACCATTGCCTGGGAAGTGACACGTGCCTGTGCTTACGCGTGCGTGCATTGTCGTGCCGATGCCATGCATCAACGTGATCCGCGTGAATTGAATACAGATGAAGCCAAAGCGTTGGTCGAACGGCTTGCCGCGTTCGGCAACAATCCCATTTTGATCTTCACGGGCGGCGACCCGATGATGCGCCCTGACCTGTTTGAGTTGATCGCGTATGCCAACGAACGCGGACTGCGCTGCTCACTTACCCCAACCGCGACTGCGCTTCCGACAAAGGAACGTCTCGAAAAAGCGCGCGATGCTGGGATTAAACGCATTGCGCTGTCGCTCGATGCGCCACGCCCTGAAGTGCATGATGACTTCCGCAATGTCAAAGGCTCATGGCAGCGCACAATGGATACACTCCATCGCGCGCATGATGCGGGCTTGAGCGTGCAGGTCAACACAACGGTCGCCAAACACAACGTGGACATTCTGCATGAGATGGTTCCGTTCATCCAGGAAGTCGGCGCTGTGCAGTGGTCGGTGTTCTTCCTTGTACCAACGGGACGTGCCATGCGTGAGCAAATGATCTCTGCTGAACAGCACGAAAAAGTTTTCAACTGGCTGTATGACCTCTCGCAAAATGCGCCCTTCGATATCAAATCCACTGCCGCACCGATGTATCGCCGTGTGGCGATTGAACGCAAACGCGCCGAGAACACAGGCGTACCTGTTACCTTCCAGAGCGCAGGCTTCCAATATGCCGATGGGCTTCATCGTCCAACCAAGGGCGTGAATGATGGTAACGGTTTTCTCTTCATCTCGCACATTGGCGAAATTCAGCCGAGCGGATTCCTTCCCGTCACTGCGGGCATGGTACGCGAGAACGATATTGTGGATGTCTATCGCAACTCCCCAATTTTCAAGGACCTGCGCAACCCTGAGAAATATAAGGGTGTCTGCGGAACCTGCGAATACCGCGATGTGTGCGGTGGTCAACGCGGACGCGCGTATGGCGTAACGGGTGATTATCTTGAGAGCGATCCTGCCTGTGTTTTAGTGAGTAGAAACTAGAGAATGGAGAATAGTCACATGCAACCCCAACCACTTACATCTAATCATCTACTCTCTACTCTCGAATCATCTTTCCTCCGCGCCTGCTAGCGTCAACCGAACGATGTCACACCTGTCTGGTTCATGCGTCAGGCGGGACGTTATATGGCAGAGTATCGCGCCATCCGCGAGAAGTATTCGCTGATCGAAATTTGTCACCATCCTGAGATCGCTGCCGAAGTGACGCTTCAACCCGTCAAAGCCCTCGGTGTGGATGCGGCGATTCTCTTCGCCGACATTTTGCTCCCCGCCATTCCGCTCGGCGTTGGGCTTGAATTTGTCAAAGGTGAAGGACCCGTTTTGCAGAATCCCGTCCACACAATGGATGATGTCAAGAACCTTCATCCTGTGGATGCTGAATCCGATCTGGGCTATGTTATGGACGCGATCCGCATCTTACGTGGACAATTAACTGATGTGCCACTTATCGGCTTTTGCGGTGCCCCGTTCACGGTTGCCTCCTATATCATCGAAGGTGGACCATCGCGCGAATTCCTCAAAACCAAATCGATGATGTATTCCGCTCCTGATGTCTGGCACGCGTTGATGGAGAAGCTCTCCGTTGTATTGAGCGACTATCTCGTCGCACAGATCCATGCGGGTGCGCAAGTTGTGCAAGTCTTTGACTCGTGGGTTGGAGCATTGAGTCCTTCTGATTACGAAACCTTTGTCCTGCCATATTCGCAGAAGATCTTGCAGGATGCAAAAAAAGAAAACGTCCCTGTGATTCACTTTGGGACGAATACAACAACTCTCCTTCCATTGATGAAGCGTGCTGGCGGAGACGTGATCGGTCTCGACTGGCGCATCCCGCTTGACGATGGCTGGAAACTCCTCGGCGACGATATCGCTGTGCAGGGCAATCTCGACCCGACCATTCTCTTCGCGCCGCGTGATGAAATCAAGAAACGCGTGCATGATGTTTTGAAACGTGCCAACGGCAAACCTGGTCACATCTTCAACCTTGGTCATGGCATTTTGCAACACACGCCAGTTGACAATGTCAAAGCCGTTGTGGACATGGTGCATGAGTATGGAAATTAATACTCTCGGTCTGGTCGCTGCGGTCACTGCCTTTCTCACCATTTGGATTGGTCACGTGGCGGTTCGCAAGATTGAAGCCGAAGCGCGTGATATTCATCCGCCCATGCTTATCGCTATCACATTGGGATTACTCACTGAATACGCCGCACTATCCACTGCCAATCGACAACTATCAACAGTCTTAGGCATCCTCGGCATCACCCTGCTTTGGGATGCGTTCGAGATCTA
>DATDAG010000410.1:0-2571 GCA_036525495.1 Anaerolineales bacterium | reverse complement strand
AGTTTGTTCAGGTGTGTGGCAAGGTTTCCCCAGGTCAGCCCGGTCAGGCGCATCAGGAACACATAGTCAGCGCTCTCGACCACATAGAGATAGGTGAGCACCATCAGCCGCGCCGGGGCATGGATGATCTGGTCAATATCTGCCAGGGGATGCAACTCAGAATCCTGGAGAGGCGTACTCATATCAAATGTCTTCCTCGTCCACGCGGGGGTTGTCCCTCAGCAGGCGGATGAACAGCATCAGTCCTGTCAGGATCATGACCCCGGCAGAGAAGCCAAAGACGATCGGGTATCCATGATGCGAAGCGCCGTGATTGGTATACAACCACTCACCAACGGGTGCCGCCACAAAGAGCATCGAGCCATAGAGGTAGAGTCGGGTGAAATCCAGTATGTATGCTGCAGTGCTAAAAGCCACGAGAAGGAATAAACCAAGCAGGCTGGCGATCCCAAATCCGGGAAACTTCCTGAAATTAAACGCCACGATGATGCCCAAAATAAATATCACGATATTGGCAACCAGCATGATCAGGCTGAATCTCTGTAATTTTTTCCGGCGTACATTGCCAAAACTGACCGTGCCGATTCGCGGCGCGACCACATATTTGCGAATCAGCCTGATGACAAGATAGACCAGCCCAAAAACAGGCAGGAAGACGGCAGAACTCCAAAAGTCGCCCAAAGATTTGCTCAAAAGCGGGGCAATGGCAAACTCTAGTGCAAAAAAGCCAATGAAAACGTCCCACAGCCCATCAGCAAAGGTAGACTGAAAGGCTTTGCGCTCAGCAGATTTCAAACTGACAGGTGAATGCATGGTAACTCCTTTTATTTTTTCAAAGTACTTTGTTTTTCAAAGTACACACATATAATACAACATTCCCCACAAGAAGTCAAGCATCCGCTGTATTAGTGTCTGTAACATTCTCGGTGGGTCGATTTATTTTCCCACTTTGGGGCTTGTTTTAATAGCTTACCCGCATGTTTTCTCCCACTGGAGCCATGTATGAGAAGGATAAACCACGCCGAAAATGAGGATTTTCTCCCACCATTTTAAAAACCCACCGTCTATGTTACAGAGTCTTATTATATGTTATTTAAAATTCAAAAGTGAACTGTTTAAAGCTGAAAAGTGAACTCGAGCAAAGGAGGTCCAAATGGATCAGCTGCACAAACGGTTCAGTGTTGAACAGGTCAAGCTACTCATGCAAAGGTATACGGAAGGAGAATTATCCAGAGCCGAGATCAGAGAGGTGATGGGTGTAGGAAAGACGCGTTTCTTCGCCTTGTTGAAAGCATACCGTCAGTCTCCCGAGACGTTTTCAATCGCATACGAACGTAGCTCGCCGCGACGGTTGAACGCCGCGGCTGAAGCGCAGATCACCCAGGAACTGGAGAATGAAAAGCAACTGGTGGAAGACCCGCGCCTGCCGATCACGAGCTATAACTACTCGGCGCTACGTGATCGGTTACGGAAAAAGAAGATCCAGGTATCCGTGCCCACGATCATCCAACGTGCCACACAGTTGGATTGCTATAAACCACAACGTAAGCGGAAGGTTCACGATCGCATGGTAGTGACCAGCGCCATTGGGGCCCTGATCCAACATGATGCTTCCCTGCATCTGTGGTCACCCTATGCGAGTGAAAAATGGACCCTGATCACCTCGATCGATGATTTCAGTCGGTTATTGTTGTTCGCCGACTTTGTGACTGAGGAGAGCAGTTGGGCCCATATCCGGGCCGCACAGGCATTGATGCAGGCTTTTGGGCTGCCGTTGCGCTATTATGTCGACAATTTACGCGTCTTCCGCTTTGTCTCGGAGCGCGACAGCGTCTGGCGCAAGAATATCTTGAACACCGATGATATTATCACCCAGTGGCGCAAGGTCATGGCCGTCCTGAAGGTCGAGGTGACCTATGCCTTGTCGCCGCAGGCCAAGGGGAAAGTCGAACGACCTTATCGCTGGCTGCAGGACCGGATTGTGAGAACGTGTGCCCTGGAAAAACTTTCCGACCTCGAGGAGGTGCGCGCTGTCCTCAAAGAAGAAGTGGAACGCTACAACAACCACCAGGTTCATTCCACAACCGGCGAGATCCCACGTTTCCGCTTTGAAAAAGCTCGTCAGGCAGGCAACAGCTTGTTCCGCCCCTTCGCTTTACCGAAGCCCTATGAGTCCTTCAAGGATGTCTTTTGCCTGTCTGGCACTCGCATTGTCAATGGATACCGCAAGATCTCGTTCATCAATCAGGAGATCGAGGTGCCACATGTGCCCCTGCGCGAGACCGTGGATCTGCACGTGATCCCTGACATGGAGAGACGCTCACTCGAGGTGCGCATCTGGTGGCAGAAGAAGATGGTCCGAGCGTTGCATTTGCCTATGCCTACCACCCCGGTTCACTTTTGAACTTTATACCAGCCTTGCTCGTGGCAGTTCACTTTTCAACTTTACAGCAGTTCACTTTTCAACTTTTCCTAACAGTGACATTAATCCTAGTTCTGTGTGTGCCATTTTGAAAGGGTTTCCGCATTCATTTTCTCCATACTGTTTTTAACCCAAAAAAATTACGCCCC
>DATDAG010000409.1:0-7082 GCA_036525495.1 Anaerolineales bacterium | reverse complement strand
CTAATGTTCGAATTCCAGATCACATCCAAAAACGACCGCGCCCGTACAGGGATTTTTTCCACACCGCATGGCGACCTCATCACACCCGTCTTCGCGCCAGTTGGCACGCAAGCGACGGTCAAGACTCTTACGCCCGAGCATCTCAAAGACATCAATGCTTCGCTTGTTTTAAGCAATAACTATCATCTCTATCTGCGCCCTGGTGACGACATCGTATCTGAAATGGGCGGACTGCACCGCTTCATGCACTGGTCCAATCCCATGCTCACCGATTCGGGTGGTTTCCAGGTTTTCTCGCTGGTGCAGACACGCAAGATCGATGATGATGGCGTGACCTTCAAGAGTCACATTGACGGTTCTACCCATCGCTTCACGCCCGAAAGGGCCATCCGCATTCAAGAGAACCTCGGCGCCGACATTATCATGGCGTTCGACGAATGCTCCGATCCCAATGACGCGGCATACAGCAGGGTTGCCATGGAGCGCACTCATCGCTGGGCGGAGCGATGTCTCAAGTCAAAACGACGCGCCGACCAAGCTTTGTTCGGCATCGTGCAAGGTGGCGTTCAAGCGCACCTTCGGGCTGATTCAGCGAAATTTATATCTTCTCTCGATACGCCCGGCATCGCCATTGGCGGACT
The DNA here is from genome assembly GCA_036525495.1 of Anaerolineales bacterium. Classification (GTDB taxonomy): domain Bacteria; phylum Chloroflexota; class Anaerolineae; order Anaerolineales; family Villigracilaceae; genus Defluviilinea. The sequence goes on along the minus strand of DATDAG010000409.1, from coordinate 6,441 downwards.
CTCCGTAGGCGAGACCAAACAGGAGATGCACGACACACTTGACGTTGTCACTCCTCTATTACCCGAAAACAAACCGCGCTACCTGATGGGAGTTGGCACCCCCGAAGATTTAATTAACGGTGTTGCGCGCGGTATCGACATCTTCGATTGTGTCCTGCCAACCCGCCTGGCGCGTCATCATGCCGCCTTCTCTTCTGAAGGACGTCTTAACCTCATGAACGCGGCATTCGCCCGCGACGAACATCCCATCGATGAGACGTGTGATTGTTATACATGTAAGACTTTCACGCGGGCATATATCCGTCACTTGATCGTGGCGAAAGAACTGCTGGCAGGGACGTTGATCTCTATTCATAATCTGCGCGCTTTGATCCGACTGATGGAGCAGATGCAAGGCTACATTGCTGATGGTTCGTTTGAATCCCGCGTGCCTGAGTTGTTGAGTCAGTGGGCAAATAATGCAAAACGTAAAACTGATAAAGGATAACAATGAGTCTTCTCCATGCCTTTTTTCTCGGCATCATTCAAGGATTGACTGAATTCATTCCTGTGTCAAGCACAGCCCATTTGTTGATAAGCCAATCCATTCTCAATATCCCTGCGGATGATGCGATGTTTTCCTTCCTTGTCATCGTCCAACTCGGGACACTTGTCTCTCTCTTTGCTTTCTACTGGAAGGACCTCTTGTCCATTGCCAAAGCGACCCTGAACTTTCGAAGTGCGACCCCTGAAAGGGATTTGGGAATTTACATTGTTGTTGCCACCATCCCTGCTTTGGTTGCTGGTTATTTCTTGAAAGAAGCTGTTGAAACGATGTTTAGCCAGCCAATGCTCCAAGCCTCTATTCGTTTGTTCTCCGCAGCGACCCTGCTTACGCTTGCAGAATCCTTGACCAAAAAGGATCGTTCCCTCGAATCCATGGCATGGCTCGATGCACTCGTAGTGGGTTTGTTCCAGATCATCGCTGTTTTCCCCGGCGCATCCCGCAGCGGATCGACCATCAGCGGCGGGATGTTCCGCGGCTTTGACCGTCCATCAGCGGCGCGGTTTGCCTTCCTTATGTCCGTGCCTGTCATGCTTGCCGCGGGTGGATATGAAATGCTGGATGCAATTCAAATGCCCAACCTCGGTGAATTCCTGCCCTTGCTCACTGCCGGATTTGTCACCGCTGCAGTTGTCGGTTGGTTTGCGATCAAGTGGCTGATCGGATTTTTGAGCAAACATTCGCTTTATATCTTTGCCGCGTACTGTGCCATCCTTGGAGTAACTGTCTTTTTTCTTCGATAAATACCTCGGTGGTTAAGTAGGTGGTGTTCGTTCGCCGTACCGAAACCACCATGTAAGTAAAATACTCTCAGTTAGCTGTGGTTTCGACACCGCACCTGCGGTGGGTGCAGGTGTACGCCTTCGGCTACTCAACCACCGAGGATTCTTATGGACACAAAATCATTACTCAAACTTCTTGTTGAAACCGAATCTCCTTCACATGACAAGTCTGCGGTAGACCGTGTCGGCGCTATAGTCGCTGAACAAGCCCGCAAACTTGGGGCTCAAGTGGAAGTTATCCCGAACAAAGAAACGGGAGATCATGTGCTTGCCAGATTCCCCTCTCCTGTTGGGAGTGGGGCTAGCGGTGAGGGCGAAAGACCGATCCTCATCCTCTGCCACATGGACACCGTCTTTCCGCTCGGCACGCTTGCCAAAATGCCCTACCGCGAAGCGGACGGGAAGATCTTTGGTCCAGGTACGCTCGATATGAAAGCAGGTATTGTCATTTCACTTGCGGCGATCGAAGAAGCGCAAAAACACGGATTGAACCGCCCCGTCACTTTGTTGTGCACATCAGACGAAGAGATCGGTAGCCTCAGTTCACGTGAACACATCGAGCGACTCGCGAAGGAATCGGAGTTGGTGCTTGTGCTCGAGTCCGCGCTGCTGGATGGATCGCTAAAGACCTGGCGCAAGGGAGTGGGGCAGTTCCTCGTCACAACAAAAGGTCGAGCTGCGCACGCAGGCGGTGCGCATCAGGATGGGCGCAATGCCATCGAAGAGATGGCGCATCAGGTGATCGCCATCCAAAAACTCACCGATTACGAAAAACAAACCACACTTAATGTCGGTGTCATTCATGGTGGCACGGTCTCGAACGTTGTCCCCGAAGAGGCGCATATTCAAGTGGATGTCCGTGTAATGCAGGCGGGGGAGTGGGAACGTCTTGAAGCGGAAATATCCAAACTCAAGCCCGCCCTCGATGGCACGTCTATTGAAATCGCGGGTGATTTGAATCGTCCGCCCATGCCGTTCGATGAGACGATGAAGAAAACCTTTGAGAAGGCAAAAAATATTGCTTCGAAGATCGGCATCGAACTTGAAGCGGGCGGCACGGGCGGCGGCTCGGATGCAAACTTTGTCGCGCCTTTGGGCATCCATGTGCTCGATGGTCTCGGTGCGATCGGCGAGGGTTATCATTCAGAGCGTGAGTTCATCTTTGCGGATAGCCTCGATCAGCGGGTGAAGCTGCTGGCAGCCATTTTGCAAAATTGGTGAGAATTCTATGCAGAGAATATTTATCTTCTCAATAACAATTCTTACGCTTTTACTTTCATCCTGCGCAACAGAAACGCCTCAGACTCCGCCGACAGTTGTTACGGTTTACTCCTCGTCTTCTGCCACCCCGTGGCTCGCGGATGTGTACTCGTGTGCCGAATCGATAGCCATTGTCCAGCGCGTTGACGACCCCGCCTCTGCAGACATCGTTTTGCGTGTGGGGGAGCCTGCTTATCTTTCAACTCCCGCCTATCAGATCGACCAAGAAGAGATATTGATCGTCACGCATCGCCAAAGCCCTGTCCAAAATCTGACTCTCGATGAGGCGCAGGCGTTGTTCATGGGCTTGGGTGACCTGCCCGTGCAGTTGTGGATATATGATCCAGCTGAGGATGTGTTCGAAGTGTTTGACCAGTTCGTGATGAAGGGAAGAAGCGTTTCTTCATCTGCAAGAGTTGCTGTGACGCCGCAACAGATGTCCGATGTGTTGAACGCCGAATCGAATGCGGTCGGCATCCTGCTAAGACGTTGGAGAGCGGGGGATGTGAGGGAGGTGTACTCGGTGGCGAAAGTCCCGGTGCTGGCAATTACGCAGACTGGGCCGCAGGGGGTGACCAGTCAGTTGATCGGCTGTCTTCAAAAGTAATTGCCGAGCCCGTCCACGCGAGCGCGCTTTTTTGATTCCACTTGACAAATCTATGCAAATGATGTACTATGCGTGTAAACTAGTTTGCAGTATAAACTAGTTTACACAAGGAGTCTAGGATGGATGACAAACTGTTGGATGTCGAAAAGCGCGTCAAGCGCTACTGGTATTCGGACGGCATAGTGGAACTTTCACTTGGAGGGATGTTTTTCCTGCTGGGAGTATATTTTGGTTTGCAGGGATATTTGGGTGAGAATTCACAAGCAAGTGTGATTATGCAGATCGGTCTGTTCGTTATAGTCTTTGCGGGAATTGTGGGAGTGGGATGGTTGGTCAATACACTGAAGGCCAGGATTACCTACCCGCGAACCGGGTATGTGGAATATCGTAAAGACGGACAGGACATAAAAAAGCTTAAACATATAATTATGGGGGTGGCTTTAGCCGTGGCGGCGTCATCGATCGTTCTATTCGATTTCTTTCGCAACCTCGATTCCATGACCCTTGCGACGGGTGTGATGGTTGGCGCCGTGTTTATTGCACTTCGTGGAAATTCCACAGGAACAACACGATTCTATGTCGTGGGCATATTCTCGATATTGCTTGGAGTTGTCTTGTCGCTGGATAAATTGCCTCAGGAATATAACCTTGCATTGTTCTATGGCTTGTTGGGAGTTGTGATCATGGTCTCTGGAGGAATTGTTCTTCTTGGTTACCTGAGAGAGAATCCCATGCTGGCGGAGGATGACAATGAGTGACGATCTACGCCGTGTAACCGAACTGGATCGTTTGATCCATGAGCCAGCACGTTTGTTGATCGTTACGATCTTGTCCACTGTAGAAAGTGCGGACTTCCTCTTCCTGCAGCGCGAATCCGGTTTGACAAAAGGAAATTTATCCGCGCATCTCAGCAAACTCGAAGATGCTGGTTATGTGAAGATACAAAAAACCTTCAAAGGCAAACTGCCGTTGACTGTTTGCAAGTTGACTGCGGCTGGTACCGAGGCGGTGGCACAATACCGTCAGCAGATGCAAAGTTTTATGAATTTGACAACAAAGTAGGATATTATGAACGCCATTCAAACCAGTCAACTCACTCGTTCGTTCGGAAACCTGAAAGCTGTTGATCGATTAACTCTGGAAATTCCACGCGGGACGGTTTTCGGGTTCCTGGGTCCGAACGGTTCGGGCAAGACAACAACTATTCGTCTTCTGCTCGGTCTGCTGGATGCAGACCAAGGCTCGGCGCAGGTACTGGGCTTCGATACGAAAGGACAGCCCGATGAGGTCCGCGCGCGATGCGGTGCCTTGCTCGAGCATCACGGCTTGTACGAGCGGTTATCCGCGGCGGAAAACCTTGATTACTACGGACGCATCTGGCACATGTCCAAAGCGGATCGCGAAAAACGGATCCGTGAACTACTCGAGCCAGTGGATTTGTATGATCGACGCGCCGAACCCATTGGACGCTGGAGCCGCGGCATGAAGCAGAAACTCGCCGTCGCTCGGACGCTCATGCACCGCCCTGAACTGATCTTCCTCGATGAGCCAACAGCTGGCTTGGACCCTGTCGCCTCATCCGCTTTGCGCGAAGACTTATCCACGCTGGTTGTTCAGGAAGGTGTGACGATCTTCCTCACGACACACAATCTGGCGGAAGCAGAGAAGTTATGCAATCAGGTTGGCGTGATCAATCGCGGACAGTTGCTCGCGGTGGGAAGCCCATCCGATTTGCGGTCGAAAACCTCTGCACCGCGATTGTATGTGACGGGGCATGGGATCACTTCGCAGATTGTTAATGATGTTAAGGGCAACAACTTGGTCAAACGGGTTCAACATCAAAACGGAAAATTAATCATGGATCTTGAAGAACTGAATCGTTCGCACGAGATTGTTACGCATCTGGTTAGTGCTGGCGTGCAGATTGATGAAGTGAGAAAAGAGAAAGCAGACCTGGAAGATGTCTTCCTGCAATTGGTGGAGGAAGAAAAACGAGGTGAAGAATGATCGCTGATATTTTGACCGTTGCAGGCAAGGAATTGCGCGAGATATTCACATTTGGCAGCGAGGGGCGTGGACGCGGCAAATTCAGTCTGTTGATCCTGATCGGAGTGTTCGGGGTCTTCTTCCCGCTACAGAGCGGACGCGAGTGGGTGACTTCTTCACTGAGCATCATGGTTTGGGGTTGGATGCCGTTCCTGTGGGTTTCAGGCATCGTGGCTGATCTGTTCGCAGGAGAGCGTGAACGTCATACTCTTGAAGCCCTGCTCGCTACAAGGCTGTCCGATCAATCCATCCTATTCGGGAAACTGCTGGCGGCACTGACGTACGGGTTTTCGCTGACCTGGCTCGTTCTGCTTTCAAGCATTGTGACGATCAATATTGTTCATGGGAATGATGGCTTGTTGTTTTATCCACTTGAAACTACCATTGGGGCACTGGTGTTCAGCATCCTTGTTTCAGGGCTTTCTGGGAGCATCGGTGTGTTGGTGTCACTTCGTGCGGGAAGTGTCCGTCAGGCACAGCAGGCGATGAGCGCTGGCATGTTGGTGCTGTTCCTGCCGTTCATGTTGATCCAGTTCATTCCGAAGGCATGGTTGGAAGCGGGCGCCAATTTATTGCAAAACGTTCAGCCGGCGCAGATTGCGATTGGCTTGGCGGTTTTCCTGCTTGCAATTGAGGTGATATTGATTGCGATAGCCAAGCGATTGTTCCAGCGAAGTAAACTGATACTGGACTGACAAATCGAGAGACTGGTGAACGCCAGTCTCTTTTGTATAATAGGGTATTGAAAATCGCTGAGGAGAAGCACCCATGAGAATCACATTGTGGATACCAACTGAAGAAAGAAAACAGGATGCCAATATCACGCGTTTTATGGATGTGGTCAACCAGCAGTACAAACTGAATATCGCCTCTTATTCGGACCTCTATAACTGGTCTGTGGACAATGTGCCTGATTTCTGGCGGACAGTTTGGGACTTCGTTGAGATCAAAGCATCGGAGAAGTACGATTCTGTCGTTGACGATCTGGATAAATTCCCAGGCGCGAAGTGGTTTCCTGGGGCGAAGTTGAATTTTGCCGAAAACCTGTTGCGTTATCGTGACGATCAACTCGCGTTCATCTTCAAGGGCGAAACACAAGTATCTAGGCAGATGACATATGCGGAATTGTATGATGAGGTGGCAAGATTAAGTAAATCGTTGAAAGAGTCAGGCATCGGGGCGGGAGACCGAGTAGTCGGATA
>DATDAG010000408.1:0-2121 GCA_036525495.1 Anaerolineales bacterium | reverse complement strand
CAAGAAAGCCGCCTGCATGGGCACCCGTAGTCACATGAGGCCGCATCTCATACAAGCTCACTTGGATCCCGCGCTCTGCAGCCTGCCATGCGGCTTCACTGCCCGCTAAGCCACCACCCACAACTACTAAATCGGCGAGTTGCCTATCCCTCTCTCCACCTGTCTCTTTACCAATTTTCTTTAAATCAGACATGCAAATAATCTTCTCTAAATAAAATTGTACCAAAATCCCAACAATACCAGGATCGTGTTTATTATATACGTCTGATGTGAATTAGGCTGTAAAAGCAGCCATTTCGAAAGTCTGCACCTTAATACCATACTGGAAATGCAGTACAAGCTTGAGAGCATGGCTAGTCATCTTTGCAATCACCCGGGTGCACAAACCCACTAGGGTTTTGGCCAACAGCCCTTCCAGGTCTCGACCGGTGTTGGTCAATTCGTGGAAGACGCCTTCGATCCGTTCTCGAATGCTATTCAACCAACGATCCCATGCCTTCGGATTTTGCTGATATTGATTGCTGCGCTTGGGTGTCCAAATCTGGTTCTGGGTCCAGGTATACACCTGCGCCTGCCAATCAGAACCGATGAAGCCTTTGTCGCCAATGATCTGGCAACCTCTCAGGTAGCCCAGAACCGCTTCAGCGGCTTCCCGTTCGTCGGTATGAGCTGGCACCAGTTCATAGATCACAGGGATACCACTGAAGGTGGTGATTGCCACCAGTTTGTAACCAAAGTATTTCATGTTTCGACTGGGGCAGTAACCATAACTGGCACTTCCGGCGAAATCGCTGCGGCGATTGGAACGTTTGACGCCCACAACCGGCACGGGCTTGGTATCCAGGAGAAAGCGGGTGTGATGGAAAACACCCAATTGGACCAGCCAAGCACGGCGGAGTTCTTCGACCAACAAACGCAATGCCCTTGCCCGGCGGTTGAACTGGCTCTGATCGAGCAGCCTAGGAAAGAGCGCCAGGTAGTTGGCTCGAATGAAACCCAGAAATTGGGTCTCACTAGGAAAAGGGATGAAATCCATCGCTAACAACAAGGTGATCACTTCACTATCACTGAACTCGGGTTTAGCACCAGGTTTGCCTATGAGATATTGAATGCCATGAGCTTGATACCAGTCGTCAACCATAACGAATATGATCGTCAAGAGATCGGATGCAGTTATACTTGTCATTGGGAACCTCCAGTGAAGTTTGGGATGGCACTCAAATCTTCAAGGATGTTCCCCTTTTTGTCAACTGATCGATTTCACATCAGACGTCATTCATGCGCTAGCACGAGACAAAATGCCTATTAATCCACCCCTGCAAAGAAAGCAAAGACCATAATCCCCATTTATGATCTGCCTGACCGGAAAGATGTTCCTGCCAATAGGCATGCAAACCGGCCCGATCAAAGATCCCCAACGTGTACAGTTCCCCAGCAGACAACATATCCTCCACCAGCGGACGAAGAGGACCGCGCATCCAATCACCCAACGGCACGGCGAATCCGCGCTTGGCCTGTGAAATTTTATCCGCGGGAACGTGTCTCTCCAACAGCCGAAAAAGGATTTGCTTGCGCCCGCCGTTTGCCATGTGTGTCAATGGATCAATACGCAAACTGGTTTCGAGCACTTCGCGGTCGAGCAGCGGCACGCGCACTTCCAGGCTGTGGTACATGGATGCCATGTCGACTTTTTTCAAACAACGCTGCAGCTGACCATAGAACTCAGCATAGCGGGAATAATTTGCGAGATGCCGTTGGCCCTGGTAGCCGTCAAAGGCGTACAGATCAAAGTCCGATGGGAGCTCAGACAGCTGAGGAGCGACCCGCTTCAAGTCGGCGGAAGAGAAGCGGGAATTCACTCCAAAATAATAATCAGCCGGCGTATGGGCCGCGATGGCCTCCGAGCGTTTCCTGCCCAGTCCCAATTTTCCTAAACCATACAAGCCATAGCGCACAACCCAGGGAAAGCGAAAGTCTCGGCCATCACGCAACAGCGAACGCGGGCGTTCGTATCCAAAGAACAATTCATCACCGCCATCACCGCTCAATGCCACTGTAAGCGACTCGCGCGCGAAACGACTGACCAACAATGTTGGAATGATCGAGTAATCGCCAAGAGGT
>DATDAG010000407.1:0-5284 GCA_036525495.1 Anaerolineales bacterium | reverse complement strand
CAACTTTGGCTTCCACCGATTCGGTCACTTTCACCGCGATACTCTCCAAAAACGCCAAGAAAAAGAAAGAAATTGTGGGTCTTGTGGTTCATGCTTTTGGAACTTTAATCAAGATTGCTGACTTTAAGAAAGCCCTGAGCCCAAGCTAGAGATACCAAAACTTTGACGTCAATTCTGCCTGCTTGAAAATCTCTGCAACCTGTTCGGTGCTTCGTCCATGATACTCCAGTGACAGGAGGTTGTGATACCAAAGTTTGGAAAGCTTCCAAACTTGGAGGAGGGTGGGAACTTCTCCGCGTGGGAGGTCCTTTCGCTGGCACCATTTGTCAATCCATTCTTCCGACTGGAAGAGAAGCGTGGTCCCTCAGGTGAAGACCAGGTCATCGTACCAGCGGGAGAAGGGGAGAGGGAAGTGAATTAGGAGTTGGGGATTGGTAGATTGGGAGTTTGTAAGTTGGTGGGAGATAATTTGCTCTTCTTTCACTTCCAATTGCATTTTGTCGTTGCTTTCTGTGCAAACAGCTTCGATGACAGCGTCCGTGTGTAGGGTGGCAGGGATGCCGAGCATGTCCCAGGCGCAGTTGGCGAAGTAGGTCTTGCCATCCGCGTGAACTTTGAAGTCCGTCGGAATGCCTGAGAACGGGTTTGCCATGCGGATGGTGGTGGTTTCCAAGTCAAGGAAGAAGGCGTGGCGATTGTGGAGTTCCTTGTAATATTCACCTGCTTCCTCGGATGAGATGTAAAAGTGCGTGGCAATAATGTCCACGCTGGGAGGGAGGGTTGTGTCCGCGAAGTGTCCGTAGACGAAGTGGCGAATCTGCCAGAGGAGAGGGTCGTTCATGCGTTAGTTCTCGGCGTACCCTTGATCCCATGTTCGTTTGGGGTCATGGTTCCGTAGGTCAACGCCAAAATCCACGCTGGCTTTGAGCGCCATCAGGACAGATATCCAACCTGCGCCTGCGATGACTTCGGTCTTGTATTTATCAGAAACGCTCTGGTCGATGAGAGACAAATCCGTGCCGCCTGCGCCGTCCGATTCCAGATCAAAAGTTGTGATACTGCCGCCATAATATTCCACTTTGAACCTGTGTGGTGGGTCACTTTCTAGAATCCTGCCTTTCCACCCAACTCCGCTAGGGAACACAAAATGGATATTCCCCTCCTTCTCAACAGCCGACTCAGCCCAAAATGCGGCTCTCCCTTCATTTGAAATGAGTTTTTGGAAAACTGCATCAGGTGAAGACCTAAAATGCAACTTCCAACGGATTTGACCAGATTCGTTTTGAAAACTCATGCCAGTTCCTTCAAAATCTCTTCCGCTCGATCGATCCGCACAACCTTCTCTGCCACCATCTTCGCGGCGACTTTTTCGATCAACCCCCCGCTGGCGCCTGCAGCAATGGCGACTTGACGTGCGTGTAGTGACATGTGTCCGCGTTGGATGCCTTCGGTGGCTAAAGCACGGAGCGCTGCCATATTTTGGGCGAGTCCCACCGAGACGATGATTTCGGCAAGTTCAGATGCGGTCTTTACGCCCATGAGTTTGACTGCGGCTTGTGCGGCAGGGTGGACTTTGGTCGCGCCGCCGACGATTCCCGCTGCCATCGGCATTTCGAGCGTGCCGACGAGATTACCATCCGCGTCCTTGCCCCAGGTAGATAATGAAGTGTACTTCCCTGAACGGGCGGCATAGGCATGTGCACCCGCTTCGATGGCGCGCCAGTCGTTGCCTGTGGCGATTACGACCGAGTCCACACCGTTCATGATGCCTTTGTTGTGTGTTGCTGCTCGGTATGGGTCCACGGCGGCGAAAGCGTAGGCGGCGATGATCCCGTCACGGACTTCTTCACCTGAAAAATCGTCAAATGCTAAGTCCTTTACGGGAATGGTGCATCTCGCTCTCGCAACACGTCTATCTGCAAGATTGGAGAGGATGCGCAAATGGACTTTTCCGCCCGTGATGGCTTCAATACGTGGGGCTAACCTTTCGCAAGCCGTGTTGACCGCGTTGGCTCCCATCGCATCACGAACATCATAGATCAGGTGAACGACGAGGAAACCGCCGATGGGGGAGTCCTCGATGATCCGGACTTCCAAGTCCCTTGCGCCGCCACCGAATTTCTTGAGGATGGGGTCGATCGTGTCCGCTTCGGCGAGGAGTTCGTCCTTTTTCTCGTATAACTTGAGCTTTGCTTCATATAAATTGGTGACATTGATGACCTGCATCTGTCCGATCATGAGCGGGTCGGTGGTTGTGGCAGTGTATCCGCCGCCGGCACGGGCGAGTTTTGCCATAAACGAAGCGCCGGCAACAACCGAAGGCTCTTCGAGAGTCATCGGGACGAGAACATCGCGTCCGTTGACCTGAAAGTTGAGCGCAATGCCGAGTGGCAGGCTGTATAAGCCAATCACATTCTCGATCATGTGGTCGGCGGCCTCAGCGGAGAGTCCGCCCGAGGTAAACGGGAGCAGGGTCTCGGGAGTTTGATCCGCAGCGTCCATAAGATGAGCGCGTCGGTCTTCGATGGTCATGTTGTAAAAGCCAGAAATACGGGAAGTTGTCATGTTGTCACCTTTCGACCTATTGTATTCTCATCCTCTGCCAAAATCTATCATATTTATACCCGCTGGGAGCACAAATATGGGATAATTTGAATCATGTTATTGACCCGTGAACAATTACAGGAGAGATTGATCGCTCTGCACCAGGCCAGCCTTGAGTTGGTGAAGGATGTTTCGCTCGAAACATTGCTCGAACGCATTGCAATCGTTGCCTGCGAACAGGCAAATGCACGCTATGCTGCATTGGGGGTATTGGATGAGCAGGGAAAAATGACAAAGTTCATCTCTGTTGGGCTGAGCGAAAAAGAGGTCAAGCGAATCGCACACTCGCCTATGGGGCTTGGATTGATCGGCGCGTTGATGAATGCGAAAGATCCGTTACGCGTGCCTGTGATCAAGAACCATCCGCAGTCGATTGGTTTCCCTGCGCACCATCCGCAAATGAAGTCTTTTTTGGGTGTTCCCATTCGCACAGGTGACAGGCAATTGGGGCAAATCTATCTCACCGAGAAGGATGGCGCGCCTGAGTTCACATCGGATGATGAGCAGATCATACAGATGTTTGCCGCGTATGCCGCAACTGCCATCACAAATGCACACTTGTATGATCAAATGCGGGAACGTGACATTGCCCTGACCCGTCGCAACGTGGACATGGCACTTCTCAATGGCATCGCTTCAACCCTGACCTCGAGCCTGGAACTGGACGAAATACTTAACAAGACCCTTGGGCTTGTGATGAACTACATGAAGGTGGAAGCAGGCGAGATATTTCTGCTCGAAGAGGACAAAAAGTCCCTGCGGATGGTTTTACACCGCGGTCAAGCCGCCGAAGCCTTCTGGACTCGCAATATATTCAAAGTGGGCGATGGCTACATTGGTCTTGTGGCTAAAACCCGAAAGCCAGTCGTCAGTACAGACCTTGCAAATGATATGCGTTTCTTGCGCGAGGCGGTTGTAAAGGCGGGATTCCACCAAATTGCGTGTATTCCCCTGCTTTCGGGGGATACCTTGATGGGCGTCATGAGCGTTGCAACGCTTGGCAAAGAACCCATCGATGACCAAAATGTCGAAATGATGGCGGCTGTTGGAAATTGGGCAGGGCTTGCGATCGAAAATTCCCGCTTACATACCAACGCACGGCGGCTTGCTATCCTTGAGGAACGCGAACGCATCGGCATGGATCTGCATGATGGCATCATTCAGTCCATTTATGGTGTGGGTCTATCGCTTGAGAGCGCCATCCATTCCATCGACAACGATCCCAATGATTCTAAACAACGAGTACAACATGCAATAAATGGTTTGAATCAGGCGATCCGTGACCTTCGATCCTATATTTTGGATTTAAAACCGCGTCAATTGGGGAGTGACGGCTTGATGAGCGGTATAAAACGCTTGATAGCGGAGTATCGCGCCAACACATTTGCCGAAGTCCGCCTTACAGAACCAGAATCTGACCTGAGCGAACTCCCGCAAGGCATAGTTTTGACCTTGTTTCATATTTGCCAGGAGGCTTTAGCCAACTCTGCCAAGCATGCCAAGGCGAAAAAGGTGGAAATTGCCGTTTGGGTGACCGAAGAACGCGTACTTATGGAGATCAATGACGATGGTAAGGGCTTCGATATGGAGTCTGTGAACGCTAATATTGGTCACGGCATAGCAAACATGCGTACACGTGCGCGTTCCATGGGCGGTGATGTGGATATATCATCTATTTTGGACGATGGGACAACGATTCTTGCATGGGTTCCGCGTGACGCACGTCAATAACAACGCAAATAAAACATTCTTTAACATTGAATCACAGAATCCTACACTTCGTTGATTGGGTATCAGTCGAAGTTCACGATTCGATTCTTTAAGAACGAGCCTCCATATCTGTATCTATGCCATCAAAATGCACCCCAAGCCCCATATGTGGGGGTGTGGATAACTTTTATATGGATACTTGGCTGGAACGAGTGTTCTATAATTGAAAAAGTTTTTGAACGATTACGCATTGAATCTTTAACGTTGAGTGACCTTAAAAAATCAAAAGTTTTAAAACAAACGTAGGCTTAACGTGTTGTTATTTTTCATTATTCTCTGCTAGAATGGTGGCACGCTGATGTAAAGGATGTGGAGAGTAAGGCACATCTTATACTCCCTGTAAGCCCACTTATAACAAAATATGTGTAAAACAAGCCGCTGACAAAGCGGATTAATTCGACATAATCTATCACCATAGCAACGGAGCAATTATGAACGCTGATCAAGCATGGCAATCGGTACTTGGACAACTTCAAATGGAAATGCCCCGAGCCTCCTTCGATACCTGGGTGCGGGATACCAAACCAGTTTCCTATAATGAAAGCACACTCACAATCGGTGTACGCAACGCGTATGCCCGTGATTGGCTCGAAAGTCGTCTTGCGAGTACTGTGAACCGCCTGCTGATCGGCATTTTGAACTCATCTGTGGACGTCCATTTTGTTGTGCATGGCGCTGAAAAAGAGCGGATTGCCGACGAAGCGCCCTCTCCCATATCCAACATACTCGATCAGACCCATATCGAGCCGGCTGAGGCTTACGAACAGCCTTCGCGCAACGTAAACATGAACCCACGTTACATTTTTGACGCTTTCGTGGTCGGTTCGGGCAATCGTTTGGCACATGCCGCATGTTTGGCAGTCGCAGAGAAACCTGCACGCGCATATAATCCGCTATTCCTGTATGGAGG
>DATDAG010000406.1:0-5612 GCA_036525495.1 Anaerolineales bacterium | reverse complement strand
GCTCCTCCGCTACACATCCCAGCAACTCGAACAAGGACAGAAAGCCAATGATTTATTTGCCTATTTATTTGCCAAGCAACAGGCTTTGGCTCTCGCTTGATATTTTGCTGTCTTTTGTCAAAACACAACTATCGAGTTATTAATACCAATAGAATTTATAACATACCTTTACTTATGCCAGCCGTTTTGCGATTTACAGACGAGGTTATGTGGAACTTACAAAATATTAATGGGAAGTCCATGCTTTTCATGGTATAAAACCTATTCATGGTTTGTACGATATCGGGGGTGAATCAGAGAAAGGAGAGACGATCTATGAAACGACCAAAAACAACAAAGACGGTTGTAGCTGGTGCACTGGGTGAATGCGTCCATGTGGCGGGTGTGACGAATTTTTTACGTCTCGCGGAATCAGCAGGCTGGCGGACGATATTCCTTGGTCCGTCTGTGTCTGTTGATGAGATGATCAGAGTTGCAAAACGTGAAAAAGCGGATATGGTGGGAGTCTCTTATCGATTAACTCCTGAAACGGGTGAACGTTTATTGGGTGAGTTTGCTGAAGCCGCTTCAGATTTGCATGAGAACGGTGTCCGCTTTGCGTTTGGGGGCACGCCTCCGGTTGTGGAGCGTGCGAGAAAGATCGGTTTCTTCGAGCAGGCATTCGATGGCAGTGAACCGTCAGAGGCGGTCGTTGGTTATTTAAAGGGGCGGCAGGCTAAAGGTCAGGGCGAAGCGGATTTTCCTCAATCCACAATTGAAAGGATCAAGTGGAAGTCACCCTATCCGATTCTTCGTCATCATTTTGGACTTCCTACAATGAGTGATTCCATCGCAGGAATTCGAAAGATCGCTGAAGCACAAGCGTTGGATGTAATTTCATTGGGCATCGATCAGGATGCGCAGGAAAACTTTTTTCATCCCGAACGGCAGGACCCACGGCGAAAGGGCGCGGGCGGTGTGCCTGTGCGTTCGGCGGACGATTATCGTGCGTTGTATGAAGCGAGCCGTCGTGGAAACTTCCCCATGTTGCGCACGTATTCGGGTACCGATGATTTCATAGAACTGGCTGAAATGTATGTGGATACGATCAACATTGCGTGGTGCGCGATACCATTATTTTGGTTCAATCAAATGGATGGACGCGGGCCGTGGGATTTGAAAGGTTCAATCCGCGAGCATCAAAAGGTAATGAGATGGTATGGCGAGCGGAATATCCCAGTGGAGTTGAACGAGCCGCATCACTGGGGCATGCGCGATTCGTCGGATGTTGTGTTCGTTGTGTCAGCGTATCTTGCGGCGTACAATGCGCGCGCATTCGGGGCGAAGGATTACATCGCGCAACTGATGTTCAATAGCCCGCCAGGTTTATCGGATGCGATGGACTTGGCGAAAATGCTTGCGATTTTGGATATGGTCGAGCCGCTTCAGGGGGATGATTTCAAAGTATGGAAGCAAACACGCATCGGTTTACTTTCACATCCGCTCGACCCCGATGCCGCGCGCGGACATCTCGCCGCGGCTACCTATCTTCAAATGGCAGTCAACCCGCACATATATCATATTGTCGGTCACACCGAAGCGGATCATGCCGCGACAGCGGATGACGTCATCGAAGCCAGCAGGATCGTGCGGCGCGCCATTGAAAACGCGGTGCGCGGCGCGCCCGATATGACCGCTGATAAAGCCATCACAAAACGAAGAAAGGAATTAGTGAAGGAAGCAAATCATTTATTGGATGCGATCTCGGCTCTTGCTGGACCTGAAACTGGTGACCCGTTTACGGACACCGCGACTTTAACTCGCGCCGTGACATCCGGTCTCATGGATGCGCCTCAACTTCGTAATAACAAGTTCGGGCGGGGGGAAGTGCGAACGAGGATTGTCAATGGCGCGAATGTGGCTGTTAATGTAAAGGGAAAGCCGATCAATGAAAAACAACGTATATCCGGGCTTGTGTAACACAAGAGGAGGTCTCTATGACAATGAACTACACAGTAATTGGGGCAGGGCATGGTGGAAAGACCATGGCGGCGCATCTTGGGTTGATGGGATATTCGGTAACATTATATAACCGTACTCCTGAGCGGGTGGAGGTCATCAAGAAACGCGGCGGCATCGAATTGGATAGTGAGGAGGAAGGCCGTCCGCATGGGTTTGCCAGGATCGCGAAAGTGACATCGGATATACGTGAGGCGTTGGATGCTTCGGATGTCATCATGGTTGTGTTGCCGTCGTCTGCGCACGCGGATATCGCGATGGCTTCTGCGCCACACCTGCGTGACGGCCATATTCTTATCCTGCATCCCGGCCGTACCTGTGGTGCACTGGAGTTCTCTAAAGTGATCCGGGATAACGGCTGTACGGCAGATGTGATCATCTCTGAAGCGGAAACCTTCATTTATGCTTCCCGTTCCGATGGTCCGGCCCAGGCGCGCATTTTCCGCATCAAGGAGGCAGTTCCGCTTGCGGCTTTGCCTGCCACGCGCACCCAGGAAGTTTTGGATGTGATCAATGAAGCCTATCCCCAATTCATCGATGGTGGAGATGTACTGCGCACGGGCTTGAATAACATGGGAGCCATCTTCCATCCCGCGCTGACATTGCTCAACGCCGGGTGGATCGAGACCACACACGGCGATTATGAGTTCTATATTGACGGCGCATCCCCCTCTGTTTCACGCATGCTGGAAGTGCTGGACCGGGAACGTGTGACCGTGGCATCATCCCTTGGGTTGCGCGCGCGGACGGCGCTTGAATGGCTGGAGCTTGCCTATGATACAAGTGGAAATGACCTGCATGATGCCATCCATAACCAGCCTGGTTATTACGGTATCAAGGCTCCGGCAACACTCCATCATCGTTATCTGTTCGAAGATGTGCCAATGAGCCTCGTTCCCATCGCTTCATTGGGGATGCGATATGGCGTTTCCGTGCGCGGCATGGAAAGCATTATCCAGATCGCAAATATCATCCATCGCACTGATTACTGGCGCCGTGGCAGGACCGTTGAAAGCCTTGGGCTTTCACAATGGAGCGTGAGCGAATTGACACAGTTCGTGCAGGAGGGGAAGATCGAATAGAAAATTCATAAACGATCAATAGTCGAGCAGCCCAAAGTAATTGCTACAATGGGCATATCAGACCACGGATAGGCAAAGGAATTCTTAATTACGAGGGTAATTTTGAAACAAGCTGGTTTCAAAATCTTCGTGCCCAACCAAAATCATATCTCAATAAAGGAGTAACATTATGTGTGGAATCGCTGGGGTTTTTCAGGAACCAGCAAGTCAAGCTGTCGTAACAATGATCAAAAATATTTCACATCGCGGACCGGACGGTCACGGTGTTGTAGGTGTTCCCAACGGAACGCTTGGCCATACACGCCTTGCCATTCTTGACGTGGAAGGCGGTCATCAACCGATGGATTATCAGGAAACATCCATTGTCTTTAATGGGGAAATTTATAACTACAGGGAACTCAAACGAAAGCACCTTCCCGGCCTGCGCGTTAAAACGCATTCGGATACCGAAGTATTGATCCACCTTTACCGCAAACTGGGAACTGACATCGTGAAAGAATTGGATGGCATGTTCGCATTTGCCCTTCAACATAACGGTGAACTGTTCATGGCGCGCGACCCGATAGGCATCAAGCCATTGTATTATGGCAGAAGCCCGGATGGAAAAAAATTCTTCTTTGCATCTGAGATCAAGGCGCTGATGGGGCACGTGAAGCGCATCAAGGAATTCCCTGCGGGGCATTGGTATCACTCGCGGCTTGGCTGGCATAAATTCTATCAACTTGAAAAGACCATCCAGCCTTTTTCAGGCACGGAGGATGAAGCCATACCGAAGATCAAATCTATATTGCGAAGCGCAGTATATAAACGCCTGCTTGCCGATGTGCCTGTGGGCGTGAGTCTCAGCGGCGGGTTGGACAGTAGTATCGTCACCGCATTGGCGCGCGAGGAGACCGAACGCCTGCACTCGTTCGCGGTGGGAGTCGAGGGGAGTCCCGACCTTGAGGCGGCGCGGCAGATGTCCCGTTATCTTGATACGATCCATCACGAATATATATACAACACGGAAGACATGATCGAAGCGTTGCCTAACGTACTCTATCATCTCGAGTCGTTCGATCCTGCTCTGGTACGAAGTTCCATCCCGAATTATTTTCTTGCAAAACTCGCATCTGAACATGTCAAGGTCATCCTTACTGGCGAAGGCGCAGACGAAGTCTACGCGGGATATGATTATCTTGCGCGGTATGATTCGCCAGACGAATTGCAGGGAGAGATGATCGATATTACGAACGCATTGCACAATACGAATCTACAGCGTGCCGACCGCATGTCGATGGCGTTTGGATTGGAAGCTCGCGTCCCCTTCCTGGACGTGAAGTCTGTTTCGTTCGCAATGGGCATCCCCGCCGACTGGAAACTTCACGAACAACGCGTGCCCAAGCAATTGTTACGTCAATCCTTTACAGACGACCTGCCTGAGGAAATCGTCAACCGCCCCAAGGCAAAGTTCTCGAAAGGTGCAGGTTCGTCAGAGTTGATCGCACAGGAGGCTGTCGCAAAAATAACGGACAAGGAATTTGCATCCGAGCGGGAACGCTTCAAAAAAGACTGGGACTACAACCTGCAAAACAAGGAAGCGCTCTATTACTATCGCACCCTGCGTGAATTCTATGATGATGAATGGATCCTGCCTACGATGGGGAAGAGCCGGAGTTTGTAACTTGCTTAATGATGTTGCTCGGAGCGAAGAGGCTTTTCCACTATCAGTAGTTCACGAAAAGGCTTGAACATGGTTTACTTGGCACCGACCAAGGAAACTAAACCACCATGTTCAAACCTGCCATTAAAAATAACCGAATCTTGCGATCTGAACAAGTCCTGAATGCCTTGATTGCCGTCGTGCGTCCCTATCTGCCGCTGGATTTGTAGAACACGCGCATAACGGCGGAAGACATCCTTGCCGTGTTAGGCTACGCCAGCGCCAACCGGATCAGTACCGATGCGGCGTGCCAGGAATTGAAAGGAGCGCCGTCCGCAAATCGTTTGCGGGAAGTGCTGTCACAAGCCTTGCCTGATCGTGCAACCTGGCAGCGTGCGCTCAACAGAATTCTTCGCGCTCAAACGCCACAATTTGTCAAGAAAGGAAAACGCTCCTACTACATCGCCATAGACCTGACGCTGATCCCTTATCACGGTGAATGCTATGAAGACGAAAACGAAATTGTATGCGGTGAGGCAAAATCAGGAACCACTCATTTTCACGGATACGCGACAGTCTCGATTGTGCATGATAACCAACGCTATGTCCTTGCGTTACGCTTTGTGGAAAAAGGCGAAGGCATGGAGAAAATCGTTGCCTGGCTCTTGAATCGGCTAAAATCTATGGGAATCTCCATTCGCTACGCCTATTTGGACAAAGGATTCTGTTCCGTGCTGGTTCTCAAAACACTAGCAGTTTGTCGGAGAGACAAGTGAAATGATCGGGTTGCGAACTGCCCGAGCTTAAATCCGTCTCCGCCAATGGTGAAAAGAACCAAAATGAGTATAGATTCTGTCCAGGATTTCCATCTTTCTCGACATTCAGGCGCG
>DATDAG010000405.1:0-8992 GCA_036525495.1 Anaerolineales bacterium | reverse complement strand
AGGACTGACCGATCACCAGTGGACGCCCGCAGAATTGTTCTTCTTCAAAGTTCCCCTGCCGCGTTGGGAATTGCCCACACAGCGCGGCAGACCCTCTATTGCCATGCTCCAAGTGGCTCAACAATGGGGTTCATAACCACGTTTAACTGCGGTGCTACCCCCATATTTGGTGTATCGTTTAAGCATCCAAAAGACAGTTACCCCGAATTATTGAGATGATACCATTTTTCGACAAAAAACGACTTTGCCGGACAACTTGCCCGGTTCCTGCCTCGCTGCAAATAGATTCTAAAAGATTCCATCTCCCCTTTGCCTTTCCCCATTAAAATATTGCAGGGGCGGGGTTCGCCCGCCCCTACTGTTACAAAATAGTGTATGTGTTATTTCGCCTTGACCGTGATCGTGCGAGGCTTGACCTCGTCCGCTTTCGGCAGTGTGATGGTCAGGATGCCGTTCTCGAACTCGGCTTTTGCCTTGTCTGCGACCACATCAGTGGGTAGGGCAACAGAGCGCTCGAACGAGCCAAAGCGCTGCTCGCGGATATGCCAGGCTTTTTCCTTACTTTCCTTATCATGCCTTACCTCGCCCTTGAGGGTCAGCACTTCGCCGGTGACGTTGATCTGCACCTCATCTGCTTTGATGCCGGGCAGTGAGGCTTTCACGACGATCTCGTCGTCGGTCTGGTACATGTCTATCGCAGGCACAGACCAGCCGTCCCTGATGGAGAGCGGGCGCGTGAACGCGTCATCAAAAAGACGGTCCATGGCATCGCGCAGGGACATCATCTCACGAGCGGGTTCCCAACGGATTAAGTTTGACATAGCGACCTCCTTTTGGTCATAAGATTTATGCCCTTAATATAAAAAGCCTGCGTTAGAAAAACGCAAGCCGTTTATAAAAAGTTCATATGAGGTTTGGCTATTCCTTTTGCCGCTTGTAATCCACAAAGCGATAACCCACGCCGCGCTCGGTGAGAACATATTTTGGGTTGGATGGATCTTTCTCAAGTTTCTGGCGCAGGTAATTGATGTAGAGGCGTACGTAATGCGGTTCGTCTCGGTATTCATACCCCCAAACTTTGATGAGGATCTGGTCATGGGTCAGCACCCATCCCGCGTTTTGGACGAGATGGTAGAGCAGGCGGTATTCGGTCGGTCGCAGTTTGATAAGTTTGCCTTCGAGCCAGACCTCCCGGCGGTCGAAATCTATCTTGAGGCGTTCGTCCACTTCGATGATGTCGTGCATCGAACCGCCCGCACCTTCTGTACGGCGGATGACGGCTTTGACACGGCTGACCATCTCACGCGGGCTGAACGGCTTGGTGATGTAATCGTCTGCGCCAAGTTCGAGTCCGCGCACACGATCGTCCTCTTCACCTTTTGCCGTAAGCATGATGACTGGCACACTGCTTCCTTCACGGATGGTCTCGAGTACTTCAAATCCATCAATATCGGGCATCATTACATCGAGCAGGATCAAATCGGGGGTTGTGTCGCGCAATTTCTGGATGGCTTGTTTGCCGTTGAATGCTTCTGCAACCTGAAAGCCGTCATGTTCCAGGTTCATGCGAATGAAGCGCACCATGCGCTCTTCGTCGTCCACAATAAGAATACGTCGTCTGTCGAACTCTTCGGGCATGTACTTTTATTCCCTCACAAAACCGATCAGGCTTTCTTCATCTCCGCTTTCAAGGATCTCGATCAATGCCACCTTGGCAAGGGGCCAGATCACTTTGGTCACATTGGGTTCGATATAATGAACATCCTTGCCATCCCGCAGGCGCGGGTTATTGATTGTAATGATCGTATCTGTATTTTTGGGAAGCTCCTCAATTTCACCTACTACAGATGGTTCACCTGCAATGTGAAGAATGATCGAAAACGCCATATCGCCGCCTTTCAAAACACCTAAATGTTGCGAAGCAATACCTGGATCTTCAATTTACCCAAAGCAATGACATCACCATGCTTGAGCAATTCCTCCGTATGGGGGTTAAGGCGGCGTCCGTTCAGGTAAGTGCCATTGGAGGAACCCAGATCCATGATAACAACCCGTTCTGCATCGCGCTTGACCACCGCGTGCAGGCGTGAAACGCCGGAAGCATATGCTTGGTAAGGGGTCAGGTCAATATCGGGCATGATGGGCTGTCCCTCGCTCAAGCGTCCCATTGTGAACTCATTCCGCGTTGCGAGCGGAAGGATCTTGCCGCTATCCATCAGATGCAGAGACAACCAACTATTTGCCGGGGATGAAGGTGGTTCGGCAGTTGCAGGTGTCTTTTTAAGATCATCCACAATTTGTTCCTGGTTGATCGACTGTGTGGTAAGAGTTTCAATTCCATCCAATTGCGCCCCACATTCAACACAAAATAATGTACCTGACACGTTCTCGTGCTGACAATTTGAACAAATAATCATGATACTGTCTCCTTTTTTGGCGGCGCGAGGAACAAGGCGCGCGTGCCATATTTTATCTTCTTTCCGCCTTCCGCAGAGATGCCCCCCTCCTGTTGTATACGATCAACTTCAAGGGCAATCGTCCGCGCAAGACTGCGCTCACCCTGATTCGCCAGATTTGTGGCGAGCATCTGTAGTTGACGGGTTCCAGCGTCTATATTTCCTTTTTCAATCTCGCTGCGCGCCCGTTCCTGCATGCGATACAACATCAGACGGGACAGGGCTTGAACGATCTCCGGTGGAGGGGTTTCCGTTTCAGCCGAGTCCGATACGGGGCGCTCGATACGCATCCGGAATGGAGGCACAGGGAGCGGGGTGGAGGAAATCGAGGCTTTGAGTGTGCCGTCCACAATGGTTGCCAAACCTGATTTTACCGCTGTTGGGTGAATTATATACTCGAAAATCACGCGAGTGGAAGTATCTTGCAATATTGGACCAAGACGTATGCTGGATTCATCGGTCATGATGAGCCCAGGGTCTGGTTGTAGACGGAATGCATAGGAAAGCTGGGATCCCTCCACCGGCTGGCTGTGCAGGGTCATGTCTTCAGCATAGACCTGCGCCAGGGCATCGAATTTTTCAAGCAACAACTTCTTTATATCCTGCGGGTCGGCAATATAAGCGCTGCTCCCGCCCATGCGAGTAGCAAGGACATCCAGGAAAATGTCGTTCCACTCCATACCGATTCCCATGGCGCTGATCCCCACATTGCGCTCTCCCAGTTTCGAGGCAAGTTCGAGACATTGTTGTTCATCCCCGTAGGTCTGCCCATCTGTAAGGAGAATAATGTGGTTCAGTCGTTTCGCATCCAAATTTCGCATGATCTCTTTGGTGCCTGCCTGAAGCCCTTGAAAGATCTCGGTACCGCCGGAAGGTTGGATCATTTGAATGCGCGCCTCGAGCCGCCCACGATCATCATCATTATAGGTTGCAGGGATAATCACTTCTGCGCGGTCGCTGAAAGCAACAACGCTTAAAATATCCTGCTGCCTCAAATTTCGTAATATCTGAATGGCTGATGCCTTGACCACATCCATCTTTTCGCCCTTCATGGAGGTGGACCGGTCGATAATAATACAGACATTCAAAGGAGGGGAAGGAGATCGACGCGACGTAAGCGGCGCCTGGATATCAAGGATGATATACAGCATTTGCGGTTCTTCCATACGCACCAGGCTGGTTCGGCTGTATCTGATGCTGTGTTCGTAGGGAAGATCGACTTTTTCTTCGGGAGGGAGCGTGGCATCGTATTGCGAACGCCGCCTGGGATTGGAAAGCGTTTCGTACGCCTGTTGCGCCCCCAGAAACAATTCGGTTTCACCCGCAGCTGTGTTTTTATCGGGATGCAATTTCTGGGCAGATTCCAAATAGGCGCGCTTGATCTCCTCCTGCGAGGCATTCCTAGCAACACCGAGTATGGAATAATAATCCTGCTTCTTAGAAGACATTACTACCCAATGAGTTGAGCAAGCACAACGCTTATGTTATCGGGACCTCCCGCTATGTTTGCGGCAGAGACGAGATTCTGGCAGGCTCTTTGCAGGCTGGGTGCTTCATTGATCGCTCGAACAATATCCTGTTCGGCTACAACCCCCCATAATCCATCACTGGAGATCATCAAAGTGCCGGGCTGGGGAAATGCAAGTGTGAAAATTTCCGGGTCGAGGATGTCGCCCTGACCAAGGGCCTTATAAAGCACATTGCGATGCGGATAGTTTTCCGCTTCTTCCGGGGTGATATGACCCAGTTCCTGCAAACGCTGGACCAGTGAATGGTCACGCGTGACCGTTTCGATCCTCCCATCTGGATAGACGAAGGATGCACGGCTGTCTCCCACGTGAGCGATGGTGATCTGCTGTCCCAGCACGAGCGCGGCAGTGAGGGTGGTTCCGCTTCCTGGTGCCTCGCGTTGGATGATCCTCTGCGCATCGTTGACCGCCGCCAACATGATCTCCTGAAAGGACTCATCCATTGTATTCACCTTGACCTGGAACAGGTAAGGATGGAACTTTTTCAATACATGACCCGCAACGGTACGGATGGCGGCATTGCTTGCAACCTCACCAAATTGATGCCCGCCCATGCCATCTGCCACCACATATAAGCCGAATGGCAGGTTGCCTGAATTACCTGCCATGGTCGAGGTAATGGCAAGCAGGCTGTCCTCGTTTAGTTCGCGTTGTTTACCAACCGACTGCCCCGCTGCAGCGATCAGTTGTTGAAGGTCGAACTGCAGATTTTGGTTATTGACGATGGATTTCAATTGCTCTTCGGTAAGAGGCGCTGTATTGGCAATATCCACCGCTTTCTCAGGTGTTGATTTTTCTCCGAATAACCAGCGGAATAATTTATCCACAAGAACTCCTTCTCACGCAAGCAACGCGTACACATGATGGTCGGTGGAGCCGATGTAGACAATATCATTGTACACCAGCGGGGTACCGGTAATGGCTCCCTCCGTGCCGAACTTCCATCGCAATCGGCCCGTGCGATATTCAAGACAATATAGACTGCCGTCCACCGAACCGCAATATACCGAATCCTTGTATATGACCGGTGAACCGTTCACCTGGTGTTCCGTGCGGAAACGCCAGACTTCCTTTGAGTTTTTGGCTTCCACGGCATAGATGAATCCATCAGCCGCGCCAACGATGATGAGGTCATCCGCGATGCAGGGCGTACTAATGGACGATTTGCCCAGGCGGAAACGCCAGATCACCCATCCATTACGCGGATCGAGCGCATAGAGTATACCGTCCACAGAAGTGAAATAGACGGTTTGCCCGGCGCCCACGGTCGAAGCTGTAACAGCCCGCTTCGAACGGAAGCGCCACTTCATCTCCCCCCGGAAATTCAATGCATAATAATCGCCGCTCTCGTTTCCGAAATATACCATCTCATTCATTACAAATGGCGTGGACCGGATGGCATCTGCAGACTCAAAACGCCAAGCCATTCGGCCGGTGTTGATATTGACCGCGTGGAGAAAACTGTCATCCGACCCAAAGAAGATATGGCCCTCGGCAACAGATGGGGAAGAACGGACGGGAGCATCGGTGCGATACGTCCACACTACCTTGCCGGATCGGGCAGAGACAACATGCAAGCTCTTATCCTCGGACCCCACAATAACGTTTCCATCCACAATCGAGGGACGTGAAACGATCCCGCCCTCGGTCGGGTACTTCCATTGGAATTTTCCCTCCGCCGCATCCAGGGCATACAGGTTGTGATCATAGGAGCCAATAAAGAGGGAACCCTGACTGATTGCCGGCGTGCCGCGGATCTCATCCTCACATTTGAACTTCCAGAGAGGTTTGATTCCTTCGCTGCTCATGGGTCCCGTCTTCGGACCCATGCGTACTAGAATTCCGGTTTTGCGCGCAACAGATGCAAGTGCATCCCTCATTTCAGAAGTGCTTTTGAACCGGTTTGCAGGTTCATATTCCAGCGCCCGATTAATGATCACTTCCAACTCGGCAGAGACAGCTGGGTTGATCCGGCGGATGGGGCGTTCTGCAAATGAAAAGGGCGGTTCCAAACGAGGGTCGCGGCGCGTCAACGCGTGGTGTAGAGTGGCGCCAAGAGAATATATATCGGCTGTCGGGGTGGCATCGCCGCGGTATTGTTCGGGAGGAGAATATCCTTCGGTTCCGATCATCGTTCCTTTGATCCCGGATTGGAAGGCCTTGGCAATGCCGAAATCCACCAGCACGACCTCACCGTTGGAATTGATCATTACGTTCGACGGCTTCATATCGCGGAAAATGATTGGATCGGGCTTATGCTTGTGGAGATAATCCAGCACGTCGCACAGGTCAAATGCCCAGGTCAGAATCTGTTCTTCCGGCAGGAACCCGTTCGTCTCGTTGATAACGGCTTCCATATCCTTGCCGTGGATGAACTCCAGAACAAGGTATGAGCGGCTTTCCAGTGAAAAGTAATCGTATATCTTTGGAATGGACGCGTGATGGAGGGTGGCAAGCAGATTAGCTTCGCGCTCGAAGTTCTGCACAATTGTCTCGCGTACCAGCGGGTCGGGCGCACTGTTGATCATTTCCTTGACCGCCACCAATTTCGTCACGCTGGGGAAGTGCATGTCGCGGGCGCGATAAACCGAACCCATTCCACCAAGACCAACAACCTCCTGGATTAAATACCGTTTACCGAGCGTAACACCCGCTTGAAGTTGGCTCTTGCCATCGGCATTTTCTTCACCATTATCATCATCTGAAAGTTGGGGGAATAATCTTGTTTCCAGAGCAACACTCCTATCTGACAGATTATAGTTTGCCCTTCAATGTTTGACAACCGCAAACCTCTATAATTCTCTCAGATTAGTATGTTTAACACCCTGTTTTCATAATAAAAACCTTGCAGGGAACATCTTTCTACGGCAAAATACATTTACAGTGAAAATTCTCGCCGTTAGTGATGAAGTCGTTGAACGACTATACAGTCTCTGCAACAACGGGCATTTCAACGATATCGAACTGATCATTGGGTGCGGGGATCTCCCCTACCCGTATCTTGAAAACATCGTCACATTCCTGAACGTCCCACTCCTATATGTTCCCGGCAACCACGATCCCACTTTTTCTCCGGAGGACTCTAAAACCTATGCGGAAGGCGGTTCAAACCTGGACCAGAAACTGATCCGCCTCAAAACATTCCTGATCGGCGGCTTGGGCGGGTGCATCCAGTACCACCCCGGTGGAACCAACCAGTACACCCAAACAGACGCCTACCTGCGCACTTTCAGGATGTTGCCCCGCCTGCTCATGAACCGCATCAACTACGGACGCTACCTGGATATTCTCATCACACACTCGCCTCCCTTCGGCATCCACGATGACAATACGCAGGTACATACAGGGCTCAAAGCCATTAATTGGCTCATAAACATCGCTAAGCCGCGTTACCATTTACATGGGCACACACACTTCTATCGCCGCAACCTCGAAGCATCCAAATCGACTCACAGGGGCACAAAGATCATCAACGTCCACCCCTACAAGGTTTTGGATGTTTACCATTAACCTCAACCATGCCTGACGAACCCTATTCCGAACAATCCCGCACAGATTTTCAAAGAGCGCTCTTCAAGTCATTCATGAACCGTGTCTGGGATTCCCTCTCCGGCCAACGCTCCACTTTGTTATCCTACAACGATATCAAGGAGAAGCTTCACATTGGCGGACCCATCTATCGGGGAGTGCAGACCGTTCACGTGGATCAGATCGCGGGGAGTCTGAACCGCTATCACGAATTCGACCGCGTCTTCCTGCCGTCGTCTGACAAACTCGCCACACGCTGGCAAAGCGTCAACCGCGCCTTTTATCAGGAAATCAGCCTCCCGCCGGTCGTTTTATATAAGGTGGGACAGATCTACTTCGTTGTAGACGGACATCACCGCGTTTCCGTCGCGCGCAAACAAGGACAGGTCTTCATTGACGCTGAAGTGCGTGAATGCGCCTCTCGCGTAAACATCACAGCCGATATCAAACCTGAAGACCTGGAAATCCTCGAAGACAAGGTTCACTTTCTCGAACGCACTTCCCTGGATTCGCTGAAACCCGATGCCAATATAAAATTGACCATCCCTGATGGGTTCGACCGCATGCTGGAGCACATCGCCGTCCATCGTTATTTCATGGGGCTTGATATGCAACGAGACATTTGCGAAGAGGAGGCAATCTCAGACTGGCACGACCATGTTTACATGCCCGTCATTAGAGTCATCCGTGAAACGAACATCCTCCAGGAATTCCCGCGAAAGACCGAAGGCGATCTGTACCTTTGGGTGCTGGATCATCAACACTACCTGGTTTCAAAAGAGGGTCATGCGCTTCAACCACCCATGGACGCGGCGCGTAAATTCGTCGAAGGAAAGAGCAAAAGAAAGCCGCGCAAAAAAAGCGCGACCAAAAGATCGGAGAAAAAATGACATCCACACATCCACTTGCAGGAGTATACGCTGCGGCAGTGACTCCCCTCAAAAACGATTCGACTTTGGACCTTGAATCTGTCCCGGCGTTACTGGCATTTCTCGCGTCCCGAGGCTGTCATGGCGCGCTCTTCTTCGGCACCACCGGAGAGGGACCGTCCTTCTCGTCATCGGAGCGCGAAGCACTTTTGCGCTCCGTGCGTGCATATCGCCAACTTGTACCGGGTTTTCGTCTGCTGGCAGGGACCGGCACTCCCAGCCTCTCTGAAACCATAGACTTGACCAAACTCGCCTTCGATCTCGGCTACGATGGTGTGGTTGTATTGCCTCCCTACTACTTCCGTAACGCAACCGACGAAGGATTATTCAGTTGGTTCAGCGAGCTGATAAGAAAAGCTGTCCCATCAGATAAATATTTGCTCGGTTATCACTTCCCCAAAGTGGCGGGTATCGGCTTATCGATTGAACTTCTTTCCCGTTTGAAAGATGCTTTCCCTGTGCAATTTGCAGGTATCAAAGACTCATCCCACGACCCGTCGCTTGCCAGCGAACTTGGAAAACGATTTGGTTCCGATTTTGTTGCCCTCAC
>DATDAG010000404.1:0-8913 GCA_036525495.1 Anaerolineales bacterium | reverse complement strand
GGCCTTATTGGAAGATGGATTCTGATCCGAACGGTTACAGGAATCAAGAATAAAAGTATTGCACTCAGTCTGGAGCGATAGATGTTTTTTTTCACGTTCTACAGTCTTCATTCGATGTGAAAATATAACAAAATTCCTCCCAAAAGACCTTCAGGAGGAATTTGTCCTATCGGTTTAATTATGCAGGTTGCATGAGCATATCCGCGAAGTTGGTGCCTCTCAGGCGTTTTACCAATTCTTCCTGTGCATCGCACCAGACCGGTTTGATCGGGCAATTGTCATCGAACGTGCAAACGCCGGTATCCCCCACACATTCATTCAATTGGATGGGACCGTCAATCGCCTCGACCACCTCGAGAAGCGATATATCCTTCGGGTCGCGGGCAAGCGTCACGCCGCCGCGTGCGCCTCGTGATGTATAGAGCAGACCTGCAATGGAAAGCTGTGAAATGATCTTTGCCAAAAACGAAGGGGGAATATTCTGTTCCTTTGCGATCGTGCTGGTGGCGGAACGTTCTTCATTTCCAATTTTTGCCAGATGCAACACCGCGCGAACCGCATAGTCAGCCTGACGAGTGATCTGCATAGCTACCTTCTTTCTATATACAAAATAGATAATCCCTGTCTCTTAACACGATTTTATTGCCGATGCAATAGCCATGCAAGTGATAGAGGTCATGGACGAATTATGACCTTTTACTCTCAATTAAAACAACCTTAATGGGCATTGGGCGGGTATTCTGTTCCTGACAGAACTTCCCGCCCATTCTCTAATCCGTGATGGTCAGATTGCCAGCCGCCATCTTCACGATGATCGTCAGCACGGGACCTTCGCCAATTTGTGCGTAATCGTTCCCATCCCGCGACCAGTTCGAACTGAGGTTGAGGTTGACCAGCGCGCTTTCAACGGTCACTTTTGCGTTCATGCCTTTCGGGATGACCAGTTGCACATCGCCCGCGCCTGCCTCGATCCTGGCTGTGCTGTCCTCGTTCAACTCTCCGCTGAAATCGAGTTCGTAATCGCCCGCGCCGCCGGAAAATATCAGCGTGGAAAAATTTGCGTTGGCGAGCCCGCTCAAAGTCACGTTCGAGGCGCCGGTCTCGTAGCGCATAACGGACATCCTGGTGAGGTTTGGCTCCGAGAAAGACAACTCCACATTCGCCGCGCCGTCCTTCACTGTCAGGCTAGTGAGCGAGAGTCCACCCAGTTCATAGTTGCCGCTATAAGCCCCGGCGTTGATGTTCAGGTCAATGGGTGATGCGCCGAGTTTCAAATCCCATTTGTTTTTGATCTCGTTGTAGTTGACGATGTTCTTGAAATCACCCTGTTTGATCTCGACACTCCCATCCCTACTGATGATCTCGGGCTTGAGTTGGGGGACGTTATAAACAGCCGTACCGTCAACCAGATCCTGCGCGCCGGGGGACAGCTTCAACGAACCCGCGCCGAACGAGATCGTCAAACGCGTCTCATCGGACCCGGAACCTGCCACCGTTATGGATTCCTCCACCTCCGCCCCAGGCTGGACTCTCTCCGGCAGGTCAACGGTGAAACCACATGCCATGCTTGCCAAAGCAAGCACAAGAATTGCTGAAAATATTTTGACGTTCATTGCATATCTCCTTCTGTGTCTAATTACGGAGAAGGGGATGATTGGTTGCAAATCATAATCTGTCATTGCAAGGAGTGTTTGTTGCGACGAAGCAATCTCTGCATCGAATTCTGGGATTGCTTCGCTCCGCTCGTAATGACAAGGCTATGCCACTTTCCGCCCTTTCGGCACATCAGATGATTTGAGCGCTGCATTCAACGCCTCATGCACAGAACGCACTTCGACGATCTCGATATCTTTTGGATACCCTTCACTCTTACGGATCGCCTTCGGCACAATGGCGGTTTTAAATCCAAGTTTTGAGGCTTCCTTCAATCGCGCCGGCATTTGACCGGGCATACGCAATTCGCCAGCCAGACCGATCTCGCCGATCAATACTGCATCCGCTTTGACAGGGATATCCTTCCACGAGGATGCGATTGCCACAGCAATGGCAAGGTCTGCTGCGGGCTCGTCAATTTGCAAACCGCCGACCACGTTGACGAAGATATCCTGCTCCGAAAGTTTGAAGCCCGCACGGCGCGTCAGCACAGCCGCGATGAGAAGCAGGCGATTGAAATCAACGCCGTTGGCTGTGCGGCGTGCATTGCCGAATTGGGTGGGAGAAGTGAGCCCTTGAATTTCAACAAGGATGGGGCGCGTGCCTTCCATCGTCACTGCAATCGAGGAACCCGCCGCGTTGATCATCCGCTCCGCGAGAAATGCCTCGGAGGGATTCGCTACTTCGATAAGCCCGCCCTGTCGCATTTCGAACACACCTACTTCGGCTGTCGCGCCGAAACGATTCTTCACAGAGCGCAACAAGCGATACGCCTGAAAGCGGTCGCCTTCGAGATAAAGGACCGTATCCACGATATGTTCCAGCACACGCGGACCGGCAATTGCGCCCTCCTTTGTGACGTGCCCGATGATAAAGACGGAGATACCGCTGGTCTTTGCCAGTTCGCGCAACTGCGACGAACACTCGCGTACCTGCGAAACGGAGCCAGCTGACGAATCCAATTCGGAGAGATAGACCGTTTGGATCGAGTCGATGACCAGTAATTCAGGCTTGGTCTCGTTGATGTGATTGAGGATGACTTCGAGATTGGTTTCGGTAACCAATAAAAGGTTTGCCGGTAAGGGCACAACGGAATTTTTCGATAACCTTGACGATCCATCGTCTCGTTTTGCCCCTGCGAGACGTGTCGCGCGCATCTTGATCTGTCGTTCCGATTCTTCGCCTGAAACATATAGCACGCGTTTCTGTGAGGCCATTTCCATCGTCATTTGCAACATCAGTGTAGATTTGCCGATGCCCGGGTCACCGCCGACTAAAACGATGGACCCCGGCACGATCCCACCGCCGAGCACGCGCGCAAATTCACCGATGGGCAGGTGGATGCGGTCCTCGGCATCAGCGGAGACGTCGCTTATCGGGCGCGGGACAGACCTCCCTGTGAGTCCGCGAACCGTTTTGGTCTTCTTGGATGATTCATCGTGGACGACTTCCTCCACCATGCTGTTGAACATTCCGCATTGGGGACACTTCCCCATATATGACACCGCGACGCGCCCGCATTCCTGACAGACATACCGTGTTTGTGTTTTTGCCATTTACTCATCTCCCCCCCTCTCCTTGATAGGAGAGGGGGCAGGGGTGAGGTCGAGTATAACAGAATTTATGTTCTAATCACCCAGTCATCGCGTAGACCTGGTTCAATAACTCCAGGAATTCCCCCGTTGGTCGTTCTTTCAGAATCTCTTTTCGGGAATCGCGGTCGAGAGTTCTCAACAGCAAATATTGCACGGCATACTTGCGGAACAGGCGTTGACCGTCCTCTTCGCCATAGAACTGGATGCTCTTCTGCAAATGCTCGCGGATGGTCTGCTTCAACAATTCCAGTGAGACTTGTTCGCGATCCAATCCCATAAAGATCCACGGATTGGCGATCGCGCCGCGACCGATCATGACCGCGTCACAATTCGTATGCTGTTTCATGCGCTGGATGTCTGCCACGGTTCTTACATCACCGGAACCGACTACTGGAATCCTGACCAGTGACTTCACTTCGGCAACCGCATCCCAGTCGGCGTTACCACTGTAGCGTTGTTCCTTCGTCCGTCCGTGGATGGCGATCAGCGAACCGCCTTCCTCCTCCACGATCCGCGCGATCTCCAAATAGTTCTTCTTCTTATCCCACCCCAAACGAATCTTGCCCGTGACCGGCATCTTCAACGCGGAAGTCAACAACTTGAACGTGCGGGCGATCTTCTCCGGCGTTAGCATCATCCCCACGCCCGCGCCGCGGTCCGCAATGGACTTGGCAGGACAGCCCATGTTGAGATCGATGATGTCCGGGTTCAACGGCTCGATCTTCAACGCGGCTTTGAGTATCAGGTCCGGGTCGTCGCCGTAGATTTGGAAGGTGATGGGGCGTTCGGCTTCCTCGAAGTACAATCTCTTCGCAGGTTCCTTCGAGCGGCTGAGTATCTTCTCCACTTTTACGAATTCCGTGTAACTCATGGCAGAACCCAGTTTTCGGCAAAGCGAACGGAAGGGCCAGTCCGAGTAACCGTCCATCGGCGCGAGGATCATATCCCCGTAAATGGGAACATCACGAATGTGAAACGAGGGTGTCCTATTTTCGTCCATTAGAGATGGAAGTATAACAAAACTTATGAAACCTCAAGGCGCCCCTCTGGCATCTCAGAGTTCGGGTTTATTTCCCCGGGCTGAATTCGACCAACTCCAGAACGCTCTGCAATGGTATGCCAGCCTTCTGTCCGCCCATGGTATAGGAAGCTGTATCCACCTGGGCGCGGACAAGCCCTACGTAAGGTTCGTACCATTGGGTTGTTTCCAGTGTCAGGTGCCCGCCGTTTGCCCCTAAAGTCGCGCTTACGGTGAAGGTATGTGACACCTTCAATGCCTGTGGAAATTCACCTGCGGGGACCGTCACGACTTCACGTGTCCCGTCCATTTCGAAAGACAGGTCAATCGGGCTGGATTGCACCAGAATCAGACTGGGTCCACCCAAGGGATCCGCGATTCCGGCTGAATCTTCGGTAAGGTAAAAAGCCTGCCAGTACAGCACCCAGCCATTCTCCACAAAGGAGGCGTGTGAGGGTGAGTAGAGTCCTTTGTCGTGATAGGTGTTCATGAATTTGTTCAGCACGTCGGCGAAAAGCATATCCATTACAAAAAGCGGGAAATTTTCTATCGCCCCATCCAAACAGATCACAGATTCCTGAACCGATTCTGCCTCATTCCCAAATTCGACCACTGCCACAAGATTGCCGATATCCCGTATCTCCAGCACCTTAAGATTGTAAACCCGCTCGCCTCTCGCCGTAGCGACACGATAAATCCAATGATTTCCAACCGCCATCGGCATGAGCGGGTTATCACACGGCCCATTCGGAACGGCCGTCGGAGAGGGTGTCAACGATGGGGACGGCGTGGCTGTGGGAGGGATTGTCGCTGTATTCGTCACAGTTGAGGTTGCAGTCAGGGACGGGGTTGGGGCAACGGCTATTGCACACGCTGACATCATCAAAACAGAAAAAAGTAAAATAAGGTTTTTCATCTCTCGCTCCTCGTTTCAAATCAAGCGAAAACCGGCATTATCACAATAACATGAGAATGGATTTACACAAAGTGAAGGATGTCTTAATTGTGATACGATTCTCTGTATGAACTTCTCGACAATTACGAATGACCTCCTTATCGGCAATATGCCATCCCTTCGAGATTACGACCGCCTCCGCGAACTCGGCGTGCGACTCATCATCAACATGTGCTTCTCGCGTGGACCTCAACCTGATCCTCATCACCCCGCCATTTCCACCCTCTGGCTCCGCTCGATAGACAGTCCCTTCTTCCCGATCTCGATCCGCAAATTGATACGCGGCGCACAGTCCGCGCTCGAAACGATCCGTGAAGGCGGCAAGGTATACACCCATTGTGCCTACGGGCGTCACCGCGGTGTGGCGATGGGCGCGTGTGTCCTCGTTGCACAGGGATTCGACCCACATACCGCGATGAAACTGATCGTGGAACGGAGGTCGGTTGCCGACCCGTTCGCGTACTACATCCGCCCTCGCATTTTGAAGTTTGCAAATGAATGGGCAAATTTTGCATAGATCATGAGCCGCACATTCGTGATAGTTTTATCGATTTCCGTATTTATTGCATCCTGCTCTGCACAACCCACCTCCACACCGACAGCGACCTTTTTTCTTTCGGAACCGGAAGTTGAGATCGTTTACAACCCCACACTGACGCCAAGCCCAACTACCACGCCGGCAACCCTTGCGACTGTAGTGGTAGCGAAACCAACCGGTACTCCTCCGCATCAAATACAAACCCTCGATCCCAATGACTGGAAGAGTTGGTCCGTCATTCCCGCCTTTATTGACCCAAGCCTGCAAAAAGTTTACCAGTATGGGCTATCACGCGGCAACGACCCTCACGCCTTCTCGATCTTCGGCGATTGCCAAACTCAACCCGACGATTTCTTCGGCATATTCGAAACAGATCCAACGGTTTTGATGTTCCTTTCGCCTGAATTACGAGAGACGGTTACGAATTTCAAAGGCTCCTTCAACCGAGAGACATCCACTTCACAGGACGGCACAACCCCCGGCGCACTCCTTTGGACACAATGGCATCGCGGCGAATATGACTGTACCTTCGCAGAAACGCCCGTCGAATGTGAACTGCGTACGCATCGCCCATCGTTCGTCATCATCCAGGTGGGGACTCATTTCGAATCGCGCAACACCGAATACCTGCGGCGGATCATCAATCAATTACTGGATGAGGGCGTGATACCCATCCTTGCCACCAAAGCCGACAACCGCGAAAAAGACGAACGCATCAACCGCGACATGGCTTTGCTCGCCTCCGAATACGACCTCCCACTCTGGAACTTTTGGGCGGCGGTCTCCGACCTGCCCAACCGCGGACTATACACACGTTCCGACCGCCCACTGCAAGGTGACATCTACCTGACCGAGGAAGCCGCACAACGTCACCGCATCACTGGGCTTGAAGCGTTGGATGCTGTTTGGCGCGCAGTGACAGGGAAGTAAAGGTTCTCTTATAGACAGAGTAGATAGAAGTCGTACAATAGGAGCATGGCAAAGCGAAAATTCAAACTAACGGAAGAAGAACGGAAAGAGTTGTTGCGAGCATACCGAACGTGTAAAGACGCCGATGCCCGAACACGCTACCAGGCAGTACGTCTCTACGGGGAAGGCTTATCCGAAGTAGAGATTGAACAGATCACCGGATGCAGCCGAACCAGCTTGATGGAGTGGTGCCGAGCCTATCGAACCGATCCATCCCAAGGGCTGGTTGACAAGCGGGTTGGCGGAAATCGTGCCAAACTGAGCAAGTTGCAGATTGAGGAGCTGCAACAAATGCTGCATCAATACACACCGAAGGAACGATTAGGTTTGCAAGCCAGTACTGAGAACGGACAATTTGGGACAGTGGCAGATCTGGCGCTGGTGGTTCACGAACAGTATGGAGTTGACTATAAAAGCGACACATCGTACCGACAACTCTTGCATTTGTGTGGTTTCAGTTTTCAGAAGACCGAGAAGGTTTTCAAGTCTCGCAGCCTGACGAAGGTAGCTGATTTTGAAGAACAACTCGAAAAAAACTGATGGATGTAGCCCAAGAAGCACCCAACACAGTCTTCTTGGCTGAAGACGAAGCTGGACTGTACTTGCAAGCTACCACCTGCCATGTTTGGGCTCCGACTGGACAAACACCTGTCGTGCGGGCAGATCCAGGACGAGCCAAGACCAATTTCTACGGCAGCTTGACTCTGCAAACCGGACAAGAAATCGCGATGCGGTCTGATCTCATGAATGCGGAAGTGTCAGCGCAATATTTGGAGGTGATCCTTGAAACTCATCCAGACAGCCCGATCATATTGTTTTGGGATCGGGCTCCGTGGCATCATGGCAGACCAATTGATAAGGTGCTGGAGGAAACTCCTCGTTTAGAGATCATTTCCTTCCCAACCGCCAGTCCAGACTTGAACCCGCAGGAACAGGTTTGGAAAGCCGTTCGTAAGCAGGTTAGTCATAATCACTTGGAAGTGAGGCTGCCAGAACTGGCTGACCGTTTCTTGAACCAACTCAAGTCGGCCACTTTCAAATCGTCATTCTTGGATAAGTATGGCTACACCGCTGTTCGTCCGTTGTTTAATTGATTTGTCTATTAGAGATGCAGTCATTATAACTTTGGAGTGACAACCACATTGACTTGATAATCTTGGAAGTTTATAATTTTTTTTACTGTGGTAGCCGTCCATAGACAGTTACGAAGTACCCACAAGAGTATACGGAAATCGCCGTATAAACACTAGTTGAACTAAGCGCTTCGCGCAGACCCCCATAGATCATCGAACTGGATAGCCAAATACAATCAGGCTATATTTCTTTTTTGAAATCAAATTCAAAAAGGAGATATAGCTATGAGTGCGTTAAGACAAAAGATGATCGAGGATATGCAGTTGAAGGGGTTGGCTCTGAGGACACAGGAGGCTTATGTAAACGCAGTGCTCCAACTGAGCAGACGTTTCAAAAAGTCACCCGACAGCATTGATGAGGAGGAACTGCGGGAATACTTTCTGTATTTGAAGAATGAGAAACAGGTGGCAGACAGCACTTTCTCAATTGCGTTATGCGGGATCAAGTTCTTTTATGAACAGACGCTGAAGAAGGAATGGCATACCCTGCAACTCATCCGTCCGGATAGGAAGAAGAAGCTTCCGGTTGTTTTTAGTACCGAAGAGGTCAAGCGGGTTTTGGATCGTGTACACCGCTTTCCGTATCAGGTTTGCCTGCATTCCATTTATGCCTGCGGACTGCGCTTGCTGGAAGGGACCCGCTTGCGTGTGAAAGATATCGACAGCGACCGCAAGATGATCCATGTGGTTCAGGGAAAAGGTGGAAAAGATCGTTATGTACCCCTGCCCGACCATACCTTGATGTTGCTACGTCATCACTGGCTCTCACATCGCAATCCCACCTGGATGTTTCCTTCCCGAAACGGGCTGGCTGCCATTGATGAGACCGCAGTACAGAAAGCGTTTCGAGCAGCGCTCCGTGAGAGCGACGTACACAAAGCTGCCTCTGTCCATACCTTGCGCCATTCGTATGGGCGCTCGTTCGGGCGTCTGGTTAATGCATCGATGGATGCAATCTGTTAGTAGGAACAGATTTTCTTACCCTGGCGACATGGGATACCAAGAAGTCTCATGCCGGTCAGCTTCCAGGGAACATGAGCGAGTTGTGCGGG